>CAZTVM010000033.1:0-12541 GCA_964617065.1 uncultured Muribaculaceae bacterium | reverse complement strand
CTCAATCAGACTTGACAGCGACTACACTCGTTAGCAACACAGGCACAATGGACTTCAACGGCGGTATCGCTAATATCACAGGTGCGAAGATTACTTCAAACAAAGGCACATTCAAAGCAGCTGATGGTACATTGAATATGACAGCGACAGGTGCTGAGGGTCAAAGCCACGAAGGTTCAACAATCAAAGCTAAGAATGTCTATATGAAAGCTGAAAAAGGCAATATCGGTTTGAAAGATATGACAGCTGAAGCTACTGATGTTATGAATACACGTTCAAATACAATCTCATTTGAAAATGCTAAAGTCAAAGGTGACAAGACTACAGTTTCTACAGTACAAAATATGAACTTGAGATTGTCAGATGACATAGTTGGTACGTCAGAATTAACTCTACATAGTGACAACGATATTATCTCTGACAACGGTGCAGTCGTTCTGAACTCGGCTAACAAAATCACTATCGACGCAGGTCATGATATAGTTAACGCAACAGACTTGCAGTTGAATGCAAAAGAAGGTAATTTGACAGCTGTAAATGAAATACATAGTACAGCAGGCAAAATTGGTTTCTCAGGCACAGGTAACTTAAACGCTGGTAACATTAAACTAAACAAGACTGAAATAACAGCGGCAAATGACTTAAATGCAAATACAAAGCTTGGTGACATTGCTTTAGTTAACTCAAAAGTCAAAGCTAACAAAACTAACTTGACTTCAGCCAAAAAAGTAACTACAGAAGGGCTTACTTCAATTGATGGCACTGAAAACGTAAATATTACAGCTCAAAGTGACATTCAATTGGGTCAATCAACCCAAGTAACAGGCGGAGTAGTTAAAGTTCTCAGTGAAGCTAATATCTTAAATGCAGCAGCTATTACAGGAACTTCAATCGAAATGTTAGCTAAGGATAACATTGAACTCAACGAAGGTACTCAAATTAAAGCAACTGCAGGCAGCGCAATACTGAAAGCTGATAAAGATCACTACAAAGACGGTGCAACACCTTCAGGCGGTATAGTTAAAAATAATACAACTCATAACTTGGCTGATATGATTTCAGCAGAAGGTGACGGAGCTATCTGGGCTACATACTCAAATGAAACTCAAGCTCTTAAAGATGATCCTTCCTACTATGTATATGACCAAGAAAATTCTAATTATGTACCAAGCGGAAACAGAATAGTCTTTTACGGCAAAGGCATCAACGAGCCAATCCCAGATCCACCAGTTCCGCCTGAACCAAAACCAATTATTGATGACATTGATGATGGTAACGTAATTAATTCGACCAAAGACAAGGCTGAAGAAAAAACCATTTGGAAACGATTTATCAACCAAGTCGAAGAAACAAAAACAGAAGTCAATACATCAGTTAACAACTTCGTCGATATGGGCGGAATAGATATGCCATAGAGTCTCTTAGGCACAGGCAAAAAATAAATACCAAATAAAAAGCGATTTATGAATTTCATAAATCGCTTTTTTCAATAGCTAGTGTAGAATTTTTATTAACAAAGACCATCAATAAATTTGCCGTCTTTGTAAATTAATTTATCGTCAGCGTAAATTTCGCCGCCGTTTTTCATATTTTTAATTATATCCCAGTGTAAGCCGGAAACATTTTTCCCACCTGTTTCAGGATAAGAAGCACCAAGCGCCATATGAATTGAGCCACCGATTTTTTCGTCGAATAAAATATTACCGGTAACATCTTTTATCATTTCATTTGTTCCGATTGCGATTTCACCTACAAAAGATGAGCCATCGTCCATATTCAACATTGAGAGTAAAAATTCTTCACCTTTTTCTGCAGTTGCTTTTGTGACTTTGCCATTAGTTAATTCCAAATGAATTTTATGGGCTTCGTTACCTCTGTAAATAGCCGGAAAATCGAAATAAATGTGTCCATTAGCGCTATTCTCCACAGGGGATGTGTAAATTTCACCATCAGGGAAATTGCAAGAGCCGGAACAATTTTTCCAAATACGATTTTCAGTTGAGAAAGTGATGTCAGTACCTTCACCAACTACACGCAGTTTTGAAGTTTTGGTTAAATAATCAGCCATAAATTGTTGTTTTTGGTCGATTTCACGCCATTTTTCCGCAGGTTTGTCTAAATGCAAGTAACAAGAATTTATGACAAAATCGGTGTACTCATCGAGTGACATTTTTGCTTCTTGAGCTAATGCGTTCGTAGGAAAATCAGATATAACCCAGTCTAATTCGCCTTTTGCAGCACGGTTCAAAAGAATTTCGGAAAGACCACGAGTTGCCTTTGAACGTCTAGCCATTTTTGTTGAGTCTGCTTTAGCCATATTTTTGACGTTGAGTGGTGCGCCAATAGAGATGTATTTTGTTGCTGTTTCGTACTCAAGTTTTGAAATCGGGTCAATGTAATCTAGCTGCTCATCAGTTGCGTATTTAATAAAAATTTCTTGCAAACCTTCAATACCGCATTTAACAATGGCATGCGCACCTCTTTCGATTACCAATTTGTAAATTTCTTTTATCAAAGGTTGTGCTTCGTGGCTTTCAGCCCTAATGATTACCAAGTCATTTTTCTTTACTTTGACAGAATAATCGACGAGTACCTCTGCGTATTTTTTCCATAATTTATTCATTTTCTGCTGTTCCTTTCATGCTGTGTATATGTATACCTCGTTTTGATGTGCGGATAAATTCAACAAAATGTTTGGTGTATTTATCTTGAGGCAAAGTATCTTCGATAATATTAGCTGCCTCAGAGGCGAGATATTTGCCACAAGTCAGTATTTTCAGGGCATGTTTTATGTTGCTTCTTTCTTCAAGTGTAACTCCTTTTCGTTTTAGCCCAATGGAGTTAATTCCACGAGGAAATGGTGGACGACCGTCGCCTTTGCAATATGGTAGAATGTCCATTCTCGCTGCTGAAAATCCACTGACAATAGCCATTTCGCCAATTCTTATATTTTGGTGAAAAACGCTCATTCCTCCGATAAATGCACCGTATTCGACTTTTACATGTCCGCCGAGAGTTGCTAAATTTGCCAGAATAACGGAGTCTGCTACATTACAGTTATGCGCGACATGTGAAGATGCCATCAGCAAACACTTATCGCCTATTGTCGTAATATTTCCTTCGCCTGAGGCTCTGTTTATTGTGACGTATTCTTTAATTTGACAGTCTTTTCCGACAACGACTTTAGTTGGTTCGTTTTTGTAGCCTAAATCTTGTGGTGGTGTGCCGATTGTTGCGAATGGTGAAACTACAGTGTTTTCGCCTAATTCGCAGTACTCTAAATAAGCGTTAGCCACAATTTTTACGTTGTCCTTAAGTACGACATTTTTTCCTATTATAACGTTTGCGCCTATTTCGGCAGTTGGGGCTATAATAGCAGTGTCATCGATGATTGCAGTTTTGTGTATCATATCTAACCTTCTTTCTCTACCATAGAAAACAGCATGTCTGCTTCGACTGTTAGTTTCCCATCAACATAAGCGGTTGCGTGCGATTTTATGACTGGACCTTTAACTTTCAAAATGGTTATTTCCATTTCCAGTTTGTCTCCTGGGCGTACGATATTTTTAAATCTAGCCTTATCAATTCCAGCGAATAGTACGAATTTGTTTTCATATCCGGGACATGTTTTTAAAGCGCCTGCTCCTAGTTGTGCCATAGCTTCAATTTGTAATACACCTGGCATAATCGGATTTTCAGGAAAATGTCCTTGAAAAAACGGTTCATTAAACGTAATGTTTTTATATCCTTTAGCGTAAACGCCTGGTTTGTAATCTGTAATTTTATCTACCAATAAAAACGGATAACGATGAGGCAGCAATTTCAAAACTCCATCAATTCCGAATTCCATTTTACTTTCTATCATTTTAACTCTCCTTTGTGTAGTTACTTGTCGTTAATATTCAATTAAGACGGATTTTATTTTTTAAAATTTTGGCGATTTCAACATGCGACGAGTGACCGGCATTCTGAGCGATAACTCTGGCTTTGAGGTTCAAGGGATTGAAACCTGTCAAATAAAAGTCGCCTATTAAGTCTAAAATCTTATGTTTAGCCGGTTCGTATTGTGAACGCAACTCGGTAGTGTATCCGTTTTCAGTAATACCGACAGTATTTTCTTCAGTTACACCAAGAGCAAGTCCCATAGCTTGAAATTTCTCTAAATCTTTAAGATAACCAAAAGTTCTAGCTTCAATGATTTCATTCAAGTTTGTGCCGTCAAAAGTCACCCAGCGATTGTTCAAATCACCGTTTTTAAAGTCTACACAATAAGTAACGGAAAAACTTTCTGCGGGAACAACTGCTATTATTGTTTTATCTTTTGTGTAAAAAACCGGTTCACAAAGACTGTATGTTTCGTAGTCAGCCTTTTTTAAATTGCAGTTGTTGAAAAACTCGACCCATTTTTTAGAACTGCCGTCAAGTATGGGCATTTCGTAATTTGACAAATTTACGTCTAAATCTTTGATGTTGCAAATAGCTAACGCCGCCATAAAATGTTCAATAAGCGCAACTTTAATTTTTTCGTCGCCTAAAACTGTGCAATTTTGGGTAGAAACGACATTGTCAGCAGAGGCTTTTATGTAATTTTCGCCGAGGTGAAATGTTATACCGTTTGCGTTTGATTGCGATACTTTCACGCTGCAAGGCTGATTTCCCATTAATGAGTTTGAGGTAATAGTATCATTTGTAGTTGTGTTCATAATAAATTGTTCCTATTCTTCTTCTTGTTCATCGAGATTATCGAGTAAATGCTCATATTTTTTGAATTTTTTAACTAATTTTTCGACTTTTTTCAAAGTAACAAATTGTTTTACGTACTCTTTTCTAGGCATTGCAGGGGAGCCAATGATAATAGACTTGTCTGGGAAGCTCTTAGTAACACCTGCTTGAGCCATGATGATTGAGTCTGAGCCGATTTCAAGGTGGTCAGCCAAACCTGATTGACCTGCGATTACGACTCTGTCGCCAATAACGCAGCTACCTGCGATGCCTACTTGAGAAACAATCATACACGCTTTACCGATACGGCAGTTGTGACCTATTTGTACAAGGTTGTCAACTTTTGTTTGAGCGCCTACAATTGTATTTACGATAGTACCTCTGTCAACACAAGAATTGGCTCCTATTTCTACATCGTCTTCAAGTTCAACTGAGCCGATTGAAGGTATTTTATAAACTTTTTGTTCAGTATTTGCTTCTTTGATGACACCTTCTGCTTTAGCCTGTTCAATATTGCTGGCAGATTCAGTGACAAAACTGAAACCGTCTGCACCGATGCTTGCATTGAACTGTAAGATTACTCGATTGCCGATTTTTACAAAGTCACCAATGTTGCAGCCAGCGTGGAACAAACAGTTTTCGCCGATTTTGACACCTTTGCCGATGTAAGTGTTGGCAAGAATTTTTGTGTTGTTTCCAATGACTGTGTCACGACCTATCACGACATTTGCTCCAATAGCGACATTCTCTCCGATTTTAGCTGCAGGGTGGATAACAGCTGATGGGTGAATACCGATAGTAAAATCAGAGGGAACTGAAAACAAATGCAACAATTTCATCATTGCTAACCTTGGGCGTTCGACCTCAATGGTAGAAATCAGTTCAGAGGTTACTCCGAGTGGTACAAGTGCGGCCTTAGCTTTAGATGTGCTTAAATTTTCTATTTCTTCTTCCGACAGTGCCAAAGCCAGCGTATTTTCGTCAGCTAACGCTGGTGGTGAAATACGATTTATTTCGACATCTGACTCTAACTGGTTCAGAATGCCACCTACAATTTCAGTAATTTCTTTCAATCTGTATGTTTTCATGTGTCCTCATCTCTTTTTACTCTACTCTTAATTATTATAGAACAAATTTTGTTATTTTAATAATTTTTTAACTTTTCTTTATCTGTTAGTGCAAATTCTTATTGTGTTCAATTTGTTTTTGATATCATGTATTGTAGGTAAATATGAATATTAAAGTTATTGCTGTTGGAAAAATTAAAGAGAAATATCATCTACAAGCTATAAAAGAGTTTGAAAAACGATTAAGTGCTTATTGCGGCTTATCTATAGTTGAAATTCCTGCTGAAAAAATAACCGAAAATTCCGATGAATTTATTGAACAATATAAACAACTGGAAGCCGATAAAATTCTTGCGCAAATTAAATCGCATTCATTTGTTATAACTTTGGAAATAAAAGGAAAACAACTTTCTTCAGAAGAATTTGCCGAAAAAATTAGTGAGTGGACGAATTTTGGATACAACGAACTTGTTTTTGTTATTGGTGGTGCGAATGGTTTAGCATGCGAGGTCATTGAAAAATCTGACTTCAAATTAAGTTTTTCAAAAATGACTTTTACCCACCAAATGATGAGAGAGTTACTTATAGAACAGATTTATAGAAGTTTTAAAATCCTTAAAAACGAACCATATCATAGATGATTACTTGTTTAAATATTTTGGTCTGCCAAACTGTAAAACATCAAAGATGAAATATTTTATACCATAAATTCCCAGAAGTGCTGCACTGACTTTGCTGCCAGTGTTTTTAAGACATAAGGCTCCGGCTGCAAGACCGAGAGGTATTACAGAATCTTTTAAATGTTTAATATACCCGCTGCAATAACCATTTACTGAGTACCAGTCTGAAAATAAATGTGTTTTCATTTTCTTATCAACGTACCACTTTTTCATAGAAGTGCCTAAACTCGAATAATGTTCTTGTTTTCGAGAATTTATATATGTATCAACTAAATCATTTGGCAACTTATTGTTTTGATTGGAACGAGAACCTGATTTTCCTACTCTATGCGCATCAATAGCTATCGTCCCAAGGACGGCAGCTCCAAGTATTTTTGATGCGATAGTTAATTTGTTCATTCTATTCTAACTTCCTATTTGTTTTTTTTAGAAGCCTCTTTTTGTTCTTTTGGGGGCTTATCGGTTTCAATTTGTACAGTTTGACCTGCTCGTTTTAGAGCGGCGCTTGCGGCTAATTCTGCATCAAAACCATACGATGTTTTTTGTTTTGCAATATCATTTAAAATTTGTGTAGTTTTTTCATTTCCTTGAGCTGTACCACCGTTTATTGCTGATAATCCCAACAATCGGACACTATTTGATGGGTCTTTTAATGTTTTATTTAATAAATTAGTGAGAGCTACATCATTTTTTCTAGACTCGTCTTCTTCAAATCGTTTCATCAATTCTTTTGCGCCCATGGCTCTTATTTTTGAGTCTTGGCTGTTGAGATAATTTTCTAATGATTGGACGTACTGGTCAGTGAGCTGAACTACATCTTTTTTATATTTTTTTTCAGGAATATCTGCTTTTATATTTGCTGATGCAGAAACACTAGCATCAGCTGATTTAGTTACTGCTGGCGGAGTGTTTTGTGGGGCAGGTTGTTGTTGATACCCATTCATATTTTGAAAATAATTATTGGCTTGTGACATAAATCCGCCGGGAGGAACAGCCGTTGGATTAAATATTTGAATGTTTACTCCTGAAGCTGATGGCGGAGAACCATAACCACTGGGCTGCTGTTGTTGTCCTAAATAATATTGCGGTGGATAAACATAACTCGGCAACGTTTGATTTTGTGCTGTTTGGGCAGGTGTACTCGACACAGCAGGAGGCGTCGCAACAGTAGTATTCGGCAACACATTATTTACCTGTGGCACATATACAGTTCTATTCGGATTTACTAATGGCGAATTTTGCATATAAACTAACCTTCACTTAATTATATAAAAAATTTTTATTACCCTTTTGTGCCTTTTTCTCGCTTGTAAATCCTAAATTGTAACATTTTGCAATAAAAAAAAGGCCAATTTAATTTACGTTTTTTCATGCTTGCAATATAATGTTTTTAAGTCGAATAATAAAAGAGGAAGTCAAATGGTTAACGTTTTTCAAGGAAATTTAATTCCGCAAAATAATAAGTTTGGTATAATTATCTCGAGATTTAATGAATTTATCGGTGCAAAGCTTTTAGACGGAGCGATAGATGAACTTGTTAGACATGGGGTGAAAGATAGCGAGATAGATGTTATTTGGGTTCCAGGTGCTTTTGAAATTCCTCTCATCGCACAAAAATTAGCTAAATCAAAAAAATATAATGCTATAATTACTTTGGGCGCAATAATTAAAGGTTCTACTCCTCATTTCGATTATGTTTCAGCTGAACTTACAAAAGGCATAGCTAATGTATCTCTTAATAATGAAATTCCTGTGATTTTTGGTGTTTTAACAACTGACAATATTGAGCAAGCGATTGAACGAGCAGGAACAAAAGCGGGCAATAAAGGCGCAGACGCTGCTAAATCCGCAATAGAGATGGCTAATTTGCTAAACGCTATTTAACCAGTTTACTACTTGATACTAACGCCCCATGCCGTAATTGAATGAAGATTTGATATTTTCATTTACCATTCTGTCTACTGCTTGCATTTCAGTTTCTACTGCTTGAAGTTTTTTGCCGAAGTATTGTAGTTGTGCGTCTAACTTCTTTTCCATTAAGTACAGACGTTCTTTTCTTGCTTCAATTTCTTTTACAGCAGGACTGTCGGTATCTAGATTTGTACCCGTTTTAATCAAATCAGCGACTGAATTTGAAATATGCATCTTGGCTTCTGTAATCAATTGGATATTATATTCCAAATCATACTTCTGAGCATTCAGCATCATCATTCGCATTGTTGAGATACATAGACCCATTAAACTTACCTTACCTTACTTTATTTTCCTTAACCTTACTTTGAGATATGTTTCAGCGTATATCGTTTATTTTTTTACCTGCTATAAAATAGTGACTGTTATTTTCGGCTATTAATTTTTCCATTTGTCTTAGACGATATACTTGATAATCAACTCTATATTTTGCCATCTTTTTCTTTTTCATTAGTGAAAAAGCATCTTTCATATAGGCGGTTACCTGATCTAGCAATATTTTAGGTGTTAAATTTTTTTTGGCAAAATATTTAGCAAAACCTAAAAAATTTTTGAATCTTTGTAGCTGTGTTTGTATAAGATTTTGAAACAAAATACATTTCCTTTGCACACGGTTACACTAATATAAAAACATTTTCTGCAAATTAATTGCGCAAACCTCGTGAAAAGTTTTTTAATGTTTACATTACGTAACTATTATTTCCATAGAATTTAATGATTTTATACAAAATATCAAACTCTAACCTTGCTATTAATATCGGTTTTTTTTTAGATTTCTTTAATTAAAATAAAAAAGATTATCAAAAAATTAATAAAAATTTACAATTAATTTAATTTAATTTATTGGCATAATATTTTTAATCTCCGTTCTTTATTCTCAAAGTGTTTCAATTAAAACACTTAAAACAAATAAATATACAACAAATAAATGATGTTAAATTGCCGAATAAGCCGTACTTTATTAGTGTGGGAGTGTAATCTCCTTTATTTGCCAATAGACTTGGGATTAATCAAAAATAGGGAAAAAACAGTGGAAGCTGAAATTTTAGAAAAAAAACAAAATTTAGAATTTTCTAAATCTATACCTAAAATTTTTAATTGGTTTTATACGAATGTTGTTCCAAAAATCAAAGAGTCAATTGTCGAATTTTGGAACTGTGATATAAATTGCCGATTGACAGCTATTTATGATGATTCAAACTCATTATTTAAAGGTGAAGAATTTTTCGTAACTCGTATTCGTCCGCAAGAATATAAAAGATACAAAGACGGAATTTTTTTTGTTAAATTGTCGAAGGATACTGTAAACATGCTATTGGACAATGTTTTAGGCGAGAGAAACCAAATTTTTTCGTTTGAAAATCTGACAGCATTTGAAGCAAAACTTTTGACAGAATTTAACAATTTTCTTGGTAAATTGCTCAATCCTTTAATAGTAACAAATATTGATGAAAATAGAGAAACATTTGAACACTACAACTTGATGTTTTGTTTGAAACTACCGAATGGAAATACAGGGAAAATGCTTATTAGTATTCCTGATTTTATGGTAAAGCCAGAGCAAATAGAAATAGTAGAATATGATTTTGATTTAGATGCTTTTTCAAAATCCACTACATCGGTTGATATTCTTGTAGGTACAACAAAAACGTCTTTGAACGACTTAAAACACTTGGAGAAAGACGATATAGTTGTGCTCGAAAACAGTAGACTAAATAAAATGGAAATGAAGTTGAATGGTGAAGTTAAAACTATAAAAATCAACCCCGATCCGGCTTTAATCATTGATACAGATGAACAACAACATGAGGATAATAATATGGAAGAAAATACGACAAAAGATATGTGGGACAATATACAAGTGGAAATCGGCGCTGAGTTTGAAAAAGTAAAATTAACGCTAGGGGAGTTGCGCCAAATAACAGAAGGGCTGGTAGTTGATATCGGTTCAGTATACGAGAACAAAATAGATTTAAAAGTCGAAAACAAAATCGTAGCATCCGGCGAACTTGTCATTATAAACGACAGGTACGGTATTAGAATTGATACGGTTCACAAATATGAAAAATCCGAAGCGGAAAACAAGATAAATGATATGGCTCATGATGAAACAAGCAAAAATATTGAAATGCTAAAAGATAATCAACACAGTGATACTGTGGAAGATGATGATTTGAATGATTTTGATATAGACGATGAAGACGAAGATTTAGAGGATATTTAGGAGAAATTTTATGAATGGATATATACTTAATTTTTTAGTTTACACACTTGCGATGGTCGGTATTATGTTGGCGTCGGTCGTGATATACAAAAAATTTATGTATTCAAAAGCATCGGCACACTCAAAAAACTCAATGCGAATAGAAGAAGCACTTTCACTTTCACCAAAGAAAACGCTTTACATTGTAAAAGCAGAAAACGAGAAATTTTTGATTGCAGCTGATGTGGAAAGAACGACACTTTTGGCTAAATTAGAAAATAATTCTGAAGAATTATTAAAAAAAGAAGCAGAAAAAGAATTGCAAAAAAAGGTAAAAGAGGATTGCACAGTTGACATAGACGCAATGAGAAATGTCATTCAACTTAGAAACCGAACGGGAATGCAAAATATGTCAGCAAATCCTGTTATGAAAAATTTAGCAGGTCAACTAAAACTAAAACGAGGATAAAATGGATAACGTACTAAAAGACTTAAACCCAGTATTACAATTATTAATGGTAATGACGATATTTACGTTATTGCCGTTTGTATTTACTTGCATGACAAGTTTTTTGAGATATGTAATAGTTTTTTCAATTTTGAAACAAGCGCTTGGTACACAACAAGTGCCACCGGGAATGGTGTTAATTGGTTTATCAATAATTTTAACGATTTACACGATGAGTCCGGTGTTTCAGCAAATGTATGAAATGGGACAGGTACCTTACCAAAAAACAGGTTCAATAGTTTCAGCTATTGCGGAAGGTTCAAAACCCCTTAAAGAGTATATGATGAAACAGACCAGAGAAGAAGATTTGAAATATTTTATAAGTTTGCAAAGTCCTAATGCGCCGAATACTCCTGACGATATAACTATATGGCAAGTCGCTCCGGCTTATATAATAAGTGAATTAAAAACAGGTTTTGAAATAGGATTTATAATATTCGTGCCTTTTCTCGTGTTGGATTTAATTGTTGCAAACGTACTTCTAGCTTTAGGTATGATGATGTTGTCGCCTACAATTATTTCATTGCCGTTTAAACTTCTTATATTTATTGCGGTTGATGGGTGGTCGTTGGTTGTACAAGGTTTAGTAGGTAGTTTTAATTAGGACTTCGAGGTAATTATGGAACTTATTTTAGAATATCTTGCAAAAGGCTTTTTGGTAATGTTGGCTATAACCATGCCTTGTATTTGTACGGCTGCAGCTATAGGTTTGGTAGTCGGGATTTTGCAAGCAGTAACTCAAGTTCAAGAACAAACTATCGCAGCTGCACCAAAAGTACTCGGTGTATTTCTAGTTATTTTGATGGGTGGCGTCGGATTTACGAGAATGCTCTCTAATATCTTCATTGAAGGTATGGATTTAGCGTTCAACGGAGTTTCTAAAGGTGGCAACTATGTTTTAGACGCTGATTATTTTAAATATACAAAACCTTTTTCTGATGAAATGAAGCAAGGTAGTTTCAAAAATACTCAAAATGTTGATAAAATTATGAAAAATCCTCAAAAAACTCCTTTTCTCGAAAATCAAGCAAAAACTAAATTTTATCCTGCAAATAAAGAGGTTGCGCCTAGTCCAAATTTAATGGAACGCAAAAAAATGAAAGGAGATTAATGTATGAAAAAAATAATTTTATTATTTCTAGCTATATTTTTCACACTAGTTTCAGTTTTCGCTGATGAAAATTATTCTTACATGATTTCTCCTAATGCTGATTACACGTTGTTTTGCCCTGAAAAGTTTAGCACGTTTGAAATAAAAAATTCAGGTGTTCTCAACTTTAAATTCGTAGCAGATATTATGAATACAAAAAGTGTGATGTCCATACGTACAAAAAATAATAATGGTACGGCTACAGCTTCTTTTACTACTCCAAACGGCAAAATAAATTAC
>CAZTVM010000032.1:0-17855 GCA_964617065.1 uncultured Muribaculaceae bacterium | reverse complement strand
TAATAAATCCGATTACGTCTGTGAATATTGGTTCACAGGTTTCAGGTATGATAAGCAAAATTTATGTGGATTACAACTCAAAAGTTACAAAAGGGCAAATACTTGCAGAAATAGATACTTCTATATTTCAAGCACAAGTTGATCAAGCAAGAGCTAATCTCGAAAACGCACGTGCTAATTACAATCAAGTCAAAAGTATCGCAGACAATGACAAAAAAACTTTCGTAAGGTATAACAATTTATACAAACGCAATTTTGTAGCGAAAAGTGAGCTCGATTTAGTTTCATCAACATACAAATCAGATGTAGCGAAAGTAGCAGCAGCAAAAGCCCAAATTTCACAACGTCAAGCTGAATTAAACACTGCCAACGCAAATTTACGTTATACAAAAATTATTTCACCTGTAGATGGTATAGTGGTCTCAAGAGAAGTCGATGAAGGGCAAACAGTTGCTTCGAGCTTCAACACTCCAACTTTGTTTATTGTTGCTCAGGATTTAACAAAAATGCAAATAGAGACAAATGTTTCTGAAGCTGATATCGGACAAGTGAAAGAAGGACAAGACGTTGATTACACGCTCGATGGTTATCCAGACGCAATATTTAAAGGGAAAGTAAAACAAGTCCGTATATCTCCGACGACGGTTTCGAATGTGGTCACGTACAGCGTAATTATCGATGTAGACAACGATGAGGACAAACTAAAACCGGGAATGACGGCTAATGTATCAATTATTACAAGCAAAAAAGAAAATGTTTTATGTGCAAGAAATGCAGCACTCAAATTTACGCCGATAACTGATGGCTCTGGTCAAAAGTACGATAAGCAAGGTCTTTGGGTTATGCAGCGTAAGAAACCTATGCGTATATCCATCAAGACCGGCTCTCGTGATGATACTTATACTGAAATAATTACCGATGAATTGAAATTAGGTGACAAGGTAATTCTTTCCATTGATGACGGCAAAAAGAAAAAACAAAAAGGTCCAAGGTTTTTATAATGGCGCTAATTGACATAAAAAATGTAATAAAAACGTACGGTGAAGCTGATAGCATTTTCAATGCGCTTGATGATGTGTCTTTGACTGTAGAAATCGGAGAATTTGTCGCTATAATGGGCGCTTCCGGCTCAGGAAAATCTACCTTTATGAACACGCTTGGCTGTCTTGACAAGCCGACTTCAGGGACGTATTTCTTGGACGGAATTGATGTTTTAAATTTAAAATCAGATAAACTGTCACAAATTCGTAATTCAAAACTGGGATTTGTATTTCAAGGTTTTAATCTTATATCGAGGACTACAGCGCTGGAAAATGTTGAATTGCCCATGATTTACAAAGGAATTTCTGCTGAAATTAGAAAAGAAAAAGCGCTGCAAGCTTTGAAAATAGTGGGGTTAGAAGGGCGTGAATTCCACATGCCTAATCAAATTTCCGGCGGTCAACAGCAGCGTGTAGCAATTGCTAGAGCTATTGTCAACGACGCTCCGATTATTTTGGCTGATGAGCCGACTGGAAACCTCGATACAAAAACAAGCGTTGAGGTTATGAAATTTTTTGTAAATCTCAATGAAAATTACAAAAAAACAATTGTGTTGGTTACGCATGAGCCTGATATTGCAGAATTTTGTAAAAGAGTTGTTCGTTTTCAAGACGGTAAAATAATAAGTGATGAGGTCAAAGTAAAGTGATAGATTTTTCATCAATATTTAAAATTGCATTAAAATCGTTAAAAATAAACAAAATGCGCTCGCTTTTGACAAGTTTAGGTATTATTATAGGCGTAAGCGCTGTTATCATTATGCTTGCAGTTGGTGCCGGTGCTAGCAAACGAATTACTGATGAACTTTCATCGATGGGTAGTAATTTGATAATGATTATGTCCGGCTCATCTACGTCTGGTGGGCTAAGAATGGGCTCAGGTACATTACCGACTTTGACAATAAAAGATGTGGCAGCAATCAAAAAAAATTGTCCTGCAATTGCAGATGTATCTCCTTTTATGAGAGAAGCTAAACAAGTTACTTTTGCTAATCAAAACTGGTCTACGGCGGTCATTGGTGTTGCGCCTGAATATCTCGAAATTAGGGAGTGGATTGTTGAAAATGGTCGTAATTTTTCTGATGATGATATGAACTCTGTCGCTAAAGTCGCTATTTTGGGCAGTACTGTCGTACTTAATCTTTTTGGCGATTTAGAACCAGTTGGAAAGACAATACGTATTGGTGGGGTACCATTCAAAATTATTGGTATCCTCGAAAAAAAAGGTCAAGGTGCAATGGGTACAGATCAAGATGATACCATTATGATACCTATTACTACTGCACAAAAAAAAGTTTTTGGCACTTCATTCCCTGGCATGGTTTCCTCCATCAATGCAAAAGCAGTTGACGCTGACTCCGTAAATGTAGCGGAGGAACAAATAAAAGAATTGTTACGTATCCGTCATCACATTGGCAAAACGCAAGATGATGATTTTCAAATTAGAAACATGACTGAAATGATGAACAGCATGAAAACTGCTGTAAGAACGATGTCGCTGTTGCTTGGCGCTATAGCTTCTGTGTCACTGCTAGTCGGAGGAATAGGGATTATGAATATTATGCTTGTGTCTGTAACTGAAAGAACAAAAGAAATCGGTATAAGAATGGCAATCGGCGCAACTGCAAATGATATTAGGGTTCAATTTCTCATAGAAGCGTTACTGTTATCAATTTTAGGTGGAATTGTTGGCGTGGCGGTAGGTCTACTTGGGTCTTTTGCTATAGGATTTTTCAGCGAAATGTCCATCTTAATTACACCGTTTTCGGTCTTTTTATCACTCGGCTTTTCTGCTATAATTGGCATTGCGTTCGGTTATTATCCTGCATATAAAGCCTCATTACTAAATCCTATCGAGGCTTTGCGTTACGAATAACTATTTTAGCGCTTGATTTAAGTCTTCTTTTATATCATCAATATCTTCTAAACCAACGGATAAGCGGATAAAGTTTTTACTAATGCCACAAGCTTTCAGTTGTGCATCATCGAGTTGCCTGTGTGTTGTTAAGCATGGGTAGGTAATAATTGTGCGGGCGTCACCGATATTTGTTGCGTGTATTGCTAATTTAACTTTTTCCAACAGTTTTACACCTGCCTCAGCGCCACCTTTTACACCAAAAGTTAAAATTGAAGACGCACCTTTTCTCAGATATTTTTGTGCTAAATTATAATATTGAGAAGTTTGCAACAAAGGATAATTTACCCACTCGATAACTTGATGTGAGTTGAGAAATTTAGCGACTTCTAACGCTGATTGTGAATGACGTTCCATTCTCAGATGCAAAGTTTCCATGCCTGTCAACACCATCAATGCACTTTGAGGAGCGAGTGTAGACCCTAAATCACGCAACAAATTAGCTCGTGCTCTCATTATATAAGCTGCTTTACCGAACTCTTTTGCGTATATTAACCCATGGTAGCTTTCATCAGGTTCCGTAAATTGCGAAAATTTACCACTTTGCTTCCAGTCAAAGTTACCACTATCTACAATTACACCGCCTAATACGTTGCCGTGACCAGAAAGGTACTTTGTCAGCGAATGAATTATTATATCAGCACCGAAAGAAACAGGCTTACACAAATAAGGCGTAGCAATCGTATTATCAATGATTAAAGGTATATTGTGTGAATGTGCAATTTTAGCAATTCCTTCAACATCTGCGACATCTAGTTTTGGATTTCCAATCATTTCTATATAAACGCATTTTGTTTTTTCATTGATTGCTTTTTCAAAATTGGTTATGTCATCTGAATTAACGAAAGTTGTCTTTATGCCTAGTCTTTCAAGCGTGTAACCTAAAAGATTGTGAGTCCCACCGTACAAACTTGAAGAAGCGACGATTTCATCGCCGGATTTTGTGAGGTTTAAAACTGCAATTGTGGATGCAGCCATGCCGGAAGCTGTGCATAAAGCGCCAACGCCGTCTTCGAGCATTGCAATTCGTTCTTCCAAAACTTGAGTTGTTGGGTTCGAAATCCTCGTGTAAATATCGCCGCTGCACTTTAAATCGAACAAATCTGCAGAATATTGAACGGACTCAAAGCTATATGCCGTCGTTTGGTATAGTGGCACAGTGATACAACTTCTGTTGTCAGTGGGATTGTGAGCCCCTTGAACCAAAATACTGTCAAATCTCATTTTTAACTCCTTTCAACGTTTGCTCTGATTACGTCACTTACCCAAGGAATATATGAAAATTTATTTCTCAAAACACCGATGCATAAGTATATGACAAGAAGCAAAACTAAAATATTCAAAAGTGAAAAATATTTACCAAAAAACGGTACTAGTGGCACAATCAAAACAAAGGTTGCCATTCCAACAATAGTCTTTATAAAAGGTATCAACGACAAAATTTTAAATACTATGTCTAACAAATACAGACCAACACTAACTAAAACGGATAAAAATATTGATTGATAAATGTGAAATTTTAAAAACGGTCGCAAGCTTAAATTTTTAATTGCACCAAAAACTATCCAAAAAAATCCGACTATTCCACAAGTACAGTATGACAAAATTGAAATTATTTTTTCAATTGGTAGTGGTTCATAATTATTTTTCACGTCTTTTCTCCATTATCTCTTTTACTATTCTAATACTTTTTAAAAATTTCAGCATATATCTTTTTTACATTCTCGTCATCAGGCGCTAATTCAATGGCTTTTTCAATCATTGCGAATGATGATTTCATATCAAATTTAAGTGAATAAGTCTTTGCTAAAAAAGCGTATGCTAAAGCATTTTCAGGTTCTAATTTTATTATACTCGCAAATTGTTCAGCTGCATCATGTATTTTATTTTGACTTAAATATAATTTTCCCAAAGAAAAATAAGCTGCAACATCTTCCGGCGATACAATTTTAGCTTTTTTAAATAAATCAATAGCTTGTTCAATTTTATCTTCTTCAATTAAAGACTCTGCGTGACAAATATAAATTTTGGGATTATTGGGCTCAAGTTCATAAACTTTATTATAATATTCATTAGCCAAATCATATTTTTTCATAATAGTATAAGAATTTGCAATACAAAGTATAATTTCATAATTTCTGGGTGCAATCATTTGCGCTTGCTCAAAATATTTTATAGCTTCTCTTGGATAATCCAGCATTATAGCTGTACGACCCACATTCATGTAGTTTTCAACAGATTTTTCTATTGCCAATGCTCTTTCGTAATATTTTTTTGCTGCTTTATAGTCTTTTTTGTCCTGAAATAACAAGCCAATTGCATTGATTATATCAACTGATTTAGGCTGTAATGTGTATGCCATTGTGTAATTTATCAAGGCTTTATCAAAATCGAACATTTCTGCATAAACATTTGCTATATTAAAGTAAGTAATGTAGTTTTTGGGTTCTATATCCAACGCTTTTTTATAAAGCTTTAAGGCTATATCGTAATCTGCTTTATAAAAATAAATACTAGCTGCATTCAAAATAGCTTGAAAATTGTTGCTATTCACTATCAAGAGTTTTTCATAGACTGCTAAAGCTTCATCATAAAGTTCTTCAAGCAAATAAATCCTGCCCAATTCAACATAGCTTGCTTCATCGGCAGGATTAATACTTATCTTATTTTCATAAGTTTCTATTAATTTATCGTTAAAATTTAACATTTAATATTTTTGAATTAGATTAGTTTTCATAAATGTAAGATAGCAAAGAGGCCTCACGAGCACGTCTTACAGCTCTGGCTAAATCTTTTTGGTGAGCAGCACATGTGCCGGTAATTCGTCTAGGTAATATTTTACCTGATTCTGATAAAAATCGTCTTAATTTTTGAGTGTCTTTGTAGTCAATTAATTCAATTTTATCTGCGCAGAAACTGCAATTTTTTCTTTTTTTCTTGTCAATTTGTTCTCTTGCCATGTTTTTGTCCTTTTATTTTTTTATTTATTTTACTTTAATTTAAAATGGTATTTCATCTTCTCCGATTAATTCATCGGTAAATTCTTCAGTCGCAAATTCTACGATTTTATCGTTGTTCGTTTTTGCTGTGGCAGAAGCAGTGCCAGCTGTGATTTTTTCAAATGAAGATGCGTCTATTTCCATAATTTTACGTTCAGTTCCGTTGTCTTGTTTAGCGGTAACTATTTGAAGACGACCTTCGACTACGACATTGTCCCCTTTGTCTATATTATTTGCTGCGGTGTCGGCGGCATTGCCTTTTACTGTGACTCTTAATAACATTTCGTCTTTATCTGAAATATTAATAGCGAAAGATGTAATTGGTATATTATTACTAGTGAAACGTTTTTCAGGCGCTCGGAATACAATGCCTGAAACCGTTGCTCTTGCCATTGTCATTTTTTTCTCCTTATGCTGTTACTTTATCGGCGGTTAGCAGCATATTTCTTAAAAGTGCGTCATTCAATTTTAGCAGTCTTCTTAATTCTACGACTTTGTCTTCATTTAATTCAAAGCGGTGAACTACGAAAAAACCATCTCTGAACTTTTGTATATCATAAGATAATTTTTTTCTTCCTATTTTATCAGTATTCAAAACTTTACCGTTAAGTGTGTTAATTTGTTCTTCTAATTTAGCGATAACTTTGGAAACTTCGTCTGTATCCATATTGGGTTTTATAACGGTCATCAATTCATATTCTTTCAAGGTTTTCTCCTTTTTCTTGCTTTTCTTTATTTTAGGCTATCATGAACAAAAAATTAATACAATTCATTTGTTAAAAATGTAACTCATTTTGTTCGAGCTCATTGATAGAGGTGTAAATATATAATTATTAGCTGTATAGTTAGAAAATGCGCTTGATTTTCAGAGCAAAGACATTGTAGAATGGATTATGTTCGAAAACTTTTTGAAATCAAATTTGACGACTAATTACAATGTTTCTCTATTAAATCCTAAAAATGAGGATTATTTACTTTTAGAACATTGTGAAAGAAATATCATTGCTTTTTTTGAGTTTATCAGAAGTTCTAAAAACATCTTTGTGTTGCAAGGTTTCATGGGGTGTGGAAAAACTGTTTTATTGAATTATTTACAAAAACTTTTTGAGGCAGATACTCTTTGTTTGCATGCAGATTGCTTTTTGAAAACTTCTCTTGATGATATTTTGCTTCAATTATATTCTCAATATAAAAATGCTGAAGTAAAAATGGCACTAAAACAGGTTAAAATTCATACAAAAATTTTTCGAGAAAAAATTTGTGCATATTTAAAATCAATAAATATTCCGATTACGATTGTATTTGACTCGTTTGAAAATATTTTTGAAAATGATAATAAAGATGAAATTATAAATTTTATCAATGAAACTTCAAAAAATTCAAAAATAAAAATAATTATTTCGACACGTTTTTTCGATGGTGCTGACTTTAATGATGAGGAATTAGAACTAAGCAAAATCTCTCCACTTTCTAAAAATGAAATTCAACAAAATATGAAAAGCCTGAATTTAGATACAAATGGAAAAGTTTTTGAAGATTTTTATAATATGACAAAGGGGCACTATTTGTATTATACGATTAGCCTTGAACTGACGAATATTTTTAGCATTTCTTATGTCGATTTGATAAGAGATTTTGAACGAAAAAAATTAAATTACGAAGAATTTTTGTTTAGTAAATTATTGACTCTAATCCCTCAAACTTATAATGAATTGATTTGGTCTTTAACTTTATTAAACACATCTTGTAATGAGAAAATGATTAGCAAACTTTGTTTATTGAAAAATGATGAGCTAAAATACTTAAAAAAAATTCATGTATTATACAAAACGGCAGACGAGTTCTATATAAAAGACTATTTTAAGTCTGAAATAAAAAGACAAATGGATGAGTACATAAAAATTAAGTTGCATAAAAAACTGAGAGATTATTATACAACGCAACTTCCTTTAAAGCCTTCTGAAAGAGATGTGCCACTTTCGAGAGCAACATTGAGAGATGAAATAACTTATCATAATTCATTTGTTGAAAATTTATTAAAAAGTTTACCGACAAAAAAAATGTTAGGATTTAAGCAAAATATAACTTACAAAGACTATGTTAATCCCGATATTACGCCGCTGGACGAAATAAAAGTCGATATTAATCATAGCAATACAGAGCAAATTTTGGACGAAAATAAGCCTATAGAGTTAGACACAGATAATGTGCAGTTAACTCCTGACGAAATAGCATTGTTATCTGAAAAAGATGAAGCAATCTCAGTAACGACTGATTTAGAGGAGAATTCTGTAGATTTATCAGACTATTTCTCAGAATTATCAGATAATTTAAAAGTTGAGCAAGTGGAGCTTAATGACCTGACGACTGATAAATTGATTGAACTTGCAGAACAAAAAGAACGCAATTATGAATTTTTAGAAGCTGCTGAATATTTAAAAAAAATCGTAGATAAAGAAAAAAATGATGAGAAAAAATATTTGGCTATGACGAAGCTCGCTGTTAATCAGCAAAAAAGTAACAATTTTGAATACGCTATTGAATTGTTTGAAAAAGTTTGTGAATTTTATCAAAATAAAAATGAATTGAACAAATCAATGTATATGCTACTCAATATAGCTCAAATTAATAAAGATTTATATAAATTTGAAATTGCAAAAAAAGTATACGATGAAATATTGCAAATTCCAGTCGAAAAACCTGAGTCCCTTATTTGTAGAATTAAAATTGATTTAGCCGAAATTGCTGATTATTCTTCAAATTATGAGCTTTCTAAATGCTTGTATGATGAGGCTTTAGCGTGCTCTTTAAAAACTGAGGATTTTGTTTTGCAAGCCGAAGCATATTTCAAACTGGCTCTTGCATTTGACTATGACAACGACATATCGAGTGCAATACGCAATTATCAGGCTTGTCTTAATCTTTCAGTGAAAATCGTAGACAACCAATACGTTTCGTCTTCGTATGCGAACTTAGCAACTATATATGCAGAAAATGATAAAATTGATGATGCTATTGAATTTTATCATTGTGCGCTTGCGATTGATGAGAGGTTAAACAACTTAGAGGGGCAGTATTTTATATATACAAAATTGGGAGACTTGTACAAATCTAACAATAAAACTACTGCGCAAACAATGATGATGAAAGCGCTTTTTCTCGCCAAACAGCTAAAAGATGATTTTTGTATAGCCTCATCGCATCTTGAGTTAGGGGATTTTTACTATAATTTAAACAAAAATGAATTAGCTCTAAAATCTTATCTTTACGCTCAAAAGTACACAAATAAAAGCGGTTCAAAAGAAAACATTTCTCGTATTTCTGATAGAATTCATGATATAAAAGTTCGCTGTGGCAAAGAAAAATTTAAAGAAATTTTGGAAAATATTAAAAATCATGTTAAAAAATAAAATTATAATTGCAAAAGAAAATATTGAACTACTGAAAAATTTTGAACAAGATTTTTTAGCTTACAATGAACATACGAATCTGGTCAGTAAAAATGAGATAAATCTTTTGTATGAAAAACACATTTATGACAGTTTATCGTTGGATTTATTTTTAGACAAATACAAATTACAAGGCAAAGAATTGAAATTGCTTGATATAGGTACTGGCGGTGGATTTCCATCGTTACCTTTAGCTTTTTGCAATAAAAATCTCGAAATTTTAGCAGTTGACTCTATTTCAAAAAAAATTACATTTATAAATCAAATTAAAGAAAAATATAATTTAGAAAATTTAACAGCAATTTCTGAACGAATAGAAAATATGGAAAAACAGCATTTTAGCAGTTTCGATATAGTGACAAGTCGTGCACTTGCAAGTTTAAACGTGATTTTAGAGTATGCAATGCCGTTTTTGAAAGTAGGTGGTTATTTTGTCGCTTACAAGTCTAAACTTGCAGAAAATGAAATTTTATCAGCTCAAAATGCACTAAAAATTTTAGGTGCAAAAATTATTGAAAAAATAGATTATGAGTTGCCTCTCACACAGGCTTATGAGCGAAATCTTTTAATCATAAAAAAAGAAAAGCGTACTCCAATGCAATACCCGAGGAACAACGGATTAATAAAGAAAAAGCCTTTGTAATTAAAAATCGAGTCCTAAGTCTAGTGTTGGAGCCTTTGTGATTATTGCGCTCGATGAAATTATGTCAACGCCCAAGCTAGCGATAGATTTTATATTTTGTAAAGTCACATTACCGCTAACCTCTATAATAGCGTCGTCTTTAATGGTTTCAATACATTTTTTTATTGTTTCGTTGTTCATGTTGTCTAACATAATGATGTCTGCACCAACAGTCAGAGCCTCTTGCACTTGTTCAAATGTATCGCATTCAACTTCTATTTTATGCGCATGCGAGCAATCTTTTTTGACAGCGGCAACTGCATTTGTAATAGAGCCTGCTATCGCAATATGATTGTCTTTTAGCATTACACAGTCTGAAAGATTAAATCTGTGAAGCGAGCCTCCACCTGTTTTTACTGAATATTTTTCAAAAATTCTAAAGCCGGGAGTATTTTTACGTGTATCGACAATTTGTGCTTTCGAGTCAGCAATTTCAGCGACATATTTCGCAGTGTGTGTAGCAATACCGCTCATTCTTTGAATATAATTTAATGAAACACGCTCAGCCGTCAGTATGATACCTGCTTTGCCTGTTATTTTAGCCAATTTGTCGCCTTTTTTTATTAAATCACCGTCAGAAAAATAAAACTCGATTTTAACGTCATCATCACATTTCTTTAAAACATCAAAAACTGTTTCGAAAACTGCTGTACCACATAGAACACCGTCAACACGTGTATTTAAATATACAGTAATAAGTTTGTCGTAATTAGGTATGTAATCAGTAGAAATATCACCGTAACCAATATCTTCTTGCAAGGCATTTTCTACATGTTTTCTCATTAAAAAATTATGTAATCGCAATTTTATCCTCTGATTTCATTGAAGTAACTGTAACTTTACGTACTAGAGAAGTATAATTATGTTTAGCTACCTCAAAAGTGTCGACGAAATCGTCACGATAATGAGCGCCTCTTGATTCTTTTCTCGCTATAGCGAAATCGACTATCAATTCAGCCACTGTGAGCATATTTCTCAACTCGTATTCGGCTTTGTCTAAGCATACATCTTCATATAAAAATTCTTTTTTAAGCAGTTCAATAGCTTTTTTAGCTTTTAACAGTGATTTTTGATTGCGAACAATTCCGACATTTTCCCACATTATATTTTGAATGTCATTTTTCAAAGTTGTAACGTCAATATCGTGGCACTCATCATAGGTCTGATATTTTTTAATAGTTTGCATAATAGTCGAGTCGATTAAGTTTGATGTAGACAAATTAGCGAAAGACAGATAATTTGACAATTCATAAGCGCATACGACACATTCAAGCAAAGAGTTGCTAGCTAAACGATTAGCACCGTGTAGACCGGTACAAGCTACTTCACCGATAGCGTACAGACCTTTAATAGATGTGATGCCTTCTATAGATGTTTTTACTCCACCCATCATGTAGTGAGCTGCAGGAGAAACAGGTATATAATCTTTTGCAATATCTATACTGTTTTCTAAGCATATATTTGAAATATTAGGAAATCTTTCTGCTAACTTAGAGGCAGCAATACAAGTAGCATCGAGATATACATTGTTCGTGTCATTTTTTTTCATTTCTTCGAAAATAGCTCTTGTCACAACATCTCTAGGAGCGAGTTCCGCTAGTGGCGTATAGTCGGTGATAAAATTTCTGCCGTCACTATCGACTAGTTTTGCGCCTTCGCCTCTTAAGGCTTCCGATATTAAAAATCTGTTTTCATTAGAGTCAATTGACAAAGCCGTCGGGTGAAATTGAACAAACTCCATATCTTGTACTACAGCACCTGCTTTGTAGGCTAATGCTATTCCGTCACCTGTTGCAACAGAAGGATTAGTCGTGTATTTATAAATTTGTCCGCAACCACCTGATGCCAAAATCGTTGCTGCTGAATAAATAACTTCGTATTCTTTAGTTATGGAATTTAACGCTATTATGCCACGACTTGTATTCATACTGTCGACAAGTAATTCAACACCGAGTGTTTGTTCGTATACTGTGATATTCTTAGATTGTTTTAATTTTTTGACCAACGCTTGTTCAATGTATTTACCGGTAGCGTCGCCGCCGGCATGGAGTATTCTTTTTATGCTGTGTGCACCTTCTAGCGTGAATTTAAGCTTATCGTTATCATGGTCAAAATTTACTCCGATTTCTAACAAATCTTTGATAACAGTTTCAGAATTTTCTGAAATATATTTTATTACATTCAAATCAGAGAGTCCACAGCCGGATTTTAAAGTATCAGCGACATGCAAGCTAACGGAGTCGCCTTTATTTTCTGAAAGGACTCCGACTATACCGCCTTGGGCGTAGCGTGAATTCGACTCATTCAGTCCTGATTTTGTGATTATCAAGATTCCATCAGGCAAATTCATACTTTGAGCAGACTTTATCGCAGCATACAAACCTGCTATGCCACTACCTATAATTATCATTGAGTATTTCGAATATTTCATATGCTCACCAATCTTCAGTGACATTCTAACATAAATAAAAAAAATTATCATAATAAAACTTTAATTTGTTGCTTTCAACTTCAAAAAACATTACAATATATTGATTTACTTTGACTTTTTCTGGTAGTTTGACTATCATGTAGCAGTAGCATATCAAGGGGAAGAATTTTGTATAACAAAAGTAGTATCATCGAATTACTTACTAAAGAAAGTTTTTATGTTGATGATTTTATTTTTGATGCATTTATTAGAAGTTGGAAAATTGAACCTATTTATGAAGACGAAAATGGTGTAGAATACTATGACGACGATACGCTCGGTAAAATTCGTGACGGTCTAATCGGTAAATCTCCTAAGAAAGCTCATATCAAAAAAACCAAAGCAAGAATTAAAGAAGAAGTTAAAAAAGAAATTACCAAAGAAGTCGCTAAAGAAATTACAAACGAATTGAGTGGAATTTTAGATAACAGTTTTGAATTAAATCAATCTGATAAAACAGAAAGTTCTGATATTCAAGATATAATTGAAATTATAGAAAGTGATGAAGACAAAGATGACGATTTTACTGAAATAATTGAAGCTAAAGTCGATGATATACAGGTGCCAGCTCAGCCTCAAGAAACGGTGAAACAGAAAAAAAACAAGAAAAATGAGCATGAACTGATTATTGAAAATGTTGTTGATGACCAAAATAAAAATATCAAAAAACAAAAAACAAAACCAAATAAGACGAAAAAAAATTCTTCTTTGATAAAACGCATGACTGAGCAGATTGAAGAAATTACAACGCCGATAATTACAGAAAAAGAATTAGCTCAAAATGAAGTCGAAAGTGAAATTTCTACGAATGTTGAGGTTATACAAAAAAAGAATGAATTGAGAAATTTAAAAGTTGATATTTCCAGTCAAACGCTTTCACTTTTAGCTGGTGCTTTAGCTCAAAAAATTTCTTCTGAGGTCGCTACTTATCTACAAAAATCTGATTTTATAGAAAAAGCAGTCAATACCGGTGAATTGAAAAGTGATAATAAAGTTTTACAAGAAAAAATAAATGAAATGGTCAGCGACAATAAATTTTTAATCCAAAAAATACAACAATTAGAAAATGAAAATGCAAAATACGTAAAACTTGTAGGCAATGTTTATATTAAAACTAATTAATTATGGTTAATCTTATTGATAAAATGCAAAGATATTTTTCGGTTGAAGTGAACAGTCTTTTTTGTTTACTTTCAAAGTCAGCTGAACAAAATAAGTTTAAACTTTACCTTGTCGGTGGCGTTGTTCGAGATTTATTATTAGGTAAAAAGAATTTAGATTTCGATATTATCATCGAGGGTGATGCAATTGACTTCGTAAATTCTTTAGATTTTGAACTCGAAATTATACAAATACAAAAAGATTTAAAAACTGTAAAAGTGAAATTTTTTGACGAAATTATTGTAGATTTTGCGTCGACTCGTGAGGAATTTTACCCTAAAAAAGGGCAATTACCTGAAATGATTAACATCGGCTGTGAACTAAAAAAAGATGTTTTGCGCAGAGATTTTACTGTCAATTCACTTTACATTTCATTAAGTCAAGACAATTACGGAGAACTTATAGATTTTGTAGGCGGACTGAATGACTTGCAAACTAAAAAATTGAAAATTTTACATGATAAAAGTTTTATTGACGACCCGACAAGAATTTTAAGAGGGCTGAAATTTGCGCACCGTTTCGATTTTTCTCTCGATGAAAGTACATTATGCTTACAATATGAATATTTGAAAAAAGTTAACCATGATATTTGTGTTTCACGTCTGAAGTCTGAATTTGTCGATGCTTTCAATTTGAACTTGCCTAAGGTGTCTGAAATATTTATCGAGCAGAAAATATATCGACTAATTTCTGATGAAGTGCACACTGGTTATGACTTTATTTTGTTGGCTGATTTAATTAAAAAATACAATATAAATGCAGACTATGTTTGGTTATTATATTTTATATTGTTTTTTTATAGTTATTCTGATTTGTTTATTTTGACATCAAAAGAAATCGATATTTTAGCACAGTTTAAGACCCTTTTGAGCCAAAAAACATTAAAAAATGAAAAAAATTCAGATATATATAACTTTTTTGTAAATAGCAGCGCCGAGGCTATTATTGCATTTTATGTTGTCACAAAAAATTTAAACGCAATTAAATATTTAGATGAATTAAAAGATGTAAAAATAAATTTTAGCGGTAATGATTTGATTGCAATGGGGTTGCAACCGTCGCCATTATTTGCTGCAATAACAAAAAGTACATTGTTAGCGAAATTGGACGGTGAAATTAAGTCTAAAGATGATGAGTTTTTGTATGTACAAAAATTTATTCATGATAAACTTGAAAAATAACTACACAAGGAGAAGTGTCCGAGTGGTTTAAGGTGCAGACCTGGAACGTCTGTGTTCGTCAAAAGCGAACCGCGGGTTCGAATCCCGCTTTCTCCTTTTTAACCTGTTGGAGTTGACATGTCTGAAAAAAAATTAGCAATTTTTGCACATTGGGACAAAGACAATTTGATAGAAGATTACGTCGTCTATTACGTAAAAGCACTGAAAGAAATGGTTGAAAAGCTTATTTTTGTTTCTGATTGTGATATAGCCGATGAAGAATTGAAAAAATTAGAAAATTTTGCGGATATAGTTATAGCTCACAGACATGGAGAATACGATTTCGGCTCTTACAAAAAAGGGTATTTATACGCTTTTGAAAACAATTTATTAGATGATTTTGATGAATTAATTTTAGCAAACGACAGCTGTTACGCTCCGATTTTCCCATTTTCTGAAATGTTTAATACTATGGCGCAAAAAAATCTTGACTTTTGGGGAGTAACGACTAACTCTATGGATTCAAAATCAAAAAAGCCTTTTGAAAAATTGCATATACAGTCATATTTTTTAGTTTTTACAAAAAAAGTTTTTTTATCTGATACATTTAAAATTTTTATAAATTCCATAAAACCTTGCGAAAAAAAACTAGTAATTAAAAATTATGAAATGAAATTGACAGGCTTACTCGCAAATTCAGGCTTTAAATACGGTAGTTTTTGTAAACCCAACTCATCTTGCGAAGGTCCGCCTTATTTGAATTGGAAAAAGCTTATTATTCAGGAAAAAGTCCCTTTCTTGAAAACGGCTGTAGTACGACTAAAAAGCATATCGCTGGTCAATCCAAGGGACTGGAAAAAGCAGCTGAAAAAAAATACGAATTATGATACAACGCTTATTGATAAAGATTTAGTTCGAAATAAAAATAGAATTTCATTCGTAAGAGGTCTATTAGCCTCTTTAACCAGAATAAGAAAGCGTATTATAAAAATTCATCTTTCTGAGCGTAAAATATACATTTTTAATAAACAATTCAATTTATAGTAGGGTATTATTTTACTAATTTCCGAGTTAGCCACGCAACAGCTTTTTCTACAAAATTCAATTTGGGAAGGACATTCTCATTTGTCGTTTTTGAAGCAAAATTTTTCACAATACGTGATGTATGAGGGTTTCTATCAAAGGTGTTAAAAGTTTTTGTTGCAATAACATAGGGTAATTTCATATTAATTTTCCTTGTATTTAGTGATATTTTATACAAGTAATACAAAAGGCGTGAAGAAAAGAAAATGACTGAAAAATTGAAAAAAGATACAAAGCTTAATAAAATTGTTTTTTTATTTTTTAATTTTTGAGAATGTAGTACCAAACTTCTAAAATCATATCGTAGTTCGAAATTAATCGTGGTAAATGCGAAATCATAAATAATAGTTTGACAGGTGAATATTTTTTAATTCCGTAGCATTTTTTGTAAAACAAATATTCGCTAATCAAACGATGTTTTCTTCTTAAAACTCGATTTGTGGAAGATTGCGTTTCGAAGTGAAATATTTTTGCTTCAGGTAAGATATATATTTCGTAGCCGGCTTTTTTAATTCGAAATTGCAGTTCAGATTCTTCACAATAAAGAAAAAAATCTTTATCAAAGTAACCGACAAAATCGAGTACTGATTTTCTCAACATTAAATCAGCGCCAATAATTAAGTCAACAGTTTTAAATTCATTTGTTTCATTGTTGCCTTTGTCATGAATTTTTTTAAATTCAAAAGGACAGAGCCACCATACTCCCAGTGTTTTCAGTAATTTAGTTTTAATAGTAGGAAAATATCCGTAAGAGTGTACAGATTGCATATTACTGTTGTATAAATTCCCGCCGCATGCTGCTGCATTTGGGCTTTTTTCCATAAAATCGAACAGCTTTTTTACGGCGTTGTTAATTAGAATAGTGTCAGTGTTCAGCAAAAATACATATTTTGCTGTAATTTTTTCGAAAGCTTGATTATTAGCAAAACCGAATCCTCTGTTATCTTTGTTTTTAATCAAATTTACGTTAGGAAATTCAGATTCAATCATCTCACAAGTTCCGTCAGCTGAATTGTTGTCTACAACCCAAATATCAAAGTCTATGTCTTTAGTTTTCTCATATACAGAGTTAAGACATTCTTTTGTCATTTCTTTAGTGTTGTAACTTACTAATACAATTGATATATCAACCATTAATAGATGACTCCTGAAAGATAACTAAAATATTCATTGTTCTTATACTTACTAATAATATACATAATTTCAGACTTAGTCAAAAACCCCATGCGAAAGGCAATTTCTTCAAGGCAGGCTATTTTAATACCTTGGTTGTCCTCAATAGTCTTAACATATTGACTAGCCTGTAAAAGGGAGGCATGTGTGCCAGAATCGAGCCAAGCGAAACCTCGTCCGAGTATTTCGACATTTAACGATGATTTTTCAAGATAAATTCTGTTGAGGTCTGTGATTTCAAGCTCTCCTCTTTCGGAAGGTTTCAAAGATTTAGCGTAGTTCACAACATTATTGTCATAAAAGTATAAACCTGTAACAGCATAGTTTGATTTAGGGACTTTGGGTTTTTCTTCTATAGAAATAACTTTGTTGTCCTTATCAAATTCAACAACTCCAAAGCGTTCAGGGTCTTTTACCTGATACCCAAATACAGTTGCGCCACCATTGGATTCAATATTATGAGTAATTTTATGCAATTTGGCGGAGAAACCTGCGCCGTAAAAAATATTATCACCTAAAATCATTGCGACGCTGCTATTTTTAATGAATTTTTCGCCTAAAATAAAGGCTTGCGCAAGTCCATCTGGACTAGGTTGCTCTTTGTACGAAAAATCAACTCCAAATTGAGAGCCGTCGCCTAGAAGTTTTTCAAAATTAGGCAAATCGTGTGGCGTAGAAATTATTAAAATATCTCTTATACCTGCTAACATCAACACTGATATC
>CAZTVM010000031.1:0-17888 GCA_964617065.1 uncultured Muribaculaceae bacterium | reverse complement strand
TACTTATGTTGGAAATTAGTAAACTACGGAAGAACTTTAACCATTGTAGAGTTCTCTACGATGTAAATTTGAGAGTAAATAAAGGTGATATCATTGCAGTTTTAGGTTCGTCAGGTTGCGGAAAATCTACATTGCTGAAATGTATAAATCGTTTATTGACCTGCGATAGCGGCAGTATTATTTTTAACGGAATTGATATTACTAAAAAAAACATAGATTTGCGAAAAGTTCGAGAAAAAATAGGGATAGTATTTCAGCAATTTAATCTGTTTCCACATTTGACAGTGAAAGAAAATATTACACTAGCGCCTTTAAAAGTAAAAAAAATGACTAAAAATCAGGCAGAAATTGAAGCAATGGTTATGCTTGAAAAAGTTGGTTTACTGGAAAAAATGGATTTTTATCCGAACCAATTATCAGGCGGTCAGGCGCAACGTGCAGCGATTGCTCGAAGTTTGGTAATGAAACCTGAATTAATGCTTTTTGATGAACCGACAAGCGCACTTGACCCAAAAATGACTAAGGAAGTTTTAGACGTTATGTACTCACTAAAAAAATCAGGCATGACGATGATTGTCGTTACCCACGAGATAGGTTTTGCGAAAGAAGTAGCCAATCGTGTTGTATTTATGCATGGTGGCACTATAATAGAGGAAAATAATTCAACAGACTTTTTCACAACTCCAAAACACCCTGTGGCTATTGATTTTCTTAAAAATGTTATAAAACTAGAAGGATAGAATATGAAACATTTTTTAAAACTGTTTTTAGTATTGTTTGTAATTTTGATTAGCACTACAGCGTGTAACAAAAATACCTTACCAGACAACGCATTAGAAAGAATTAAGCTACGTGATAAAATCATTGTAGGTACTAAATTTGACGCACGTCCATTTGGCTATATTGACCAAAATCAAGTTTTGAAAGGCTATGAAATTGATATAGCTAAAGCAATTGCAAAAAAGCTTTTAGGTGATGAAAATAAAGTTGAATTTAAACAAGTGTTACCTTCAAATCGTATATTAGCGCTGAGTGCAGGTGAAGTAGATATGCTTATAGCTACTATGACTATTACCTCTGAACGTCAAAAAGTCATAACTTTTACTAATCCATACTTTATTACGGGCTTATCTATTTTGGTGCCGAAAAATTCCTCTATAAACACCATAACTGACTTAAATAACCGTCCAACTATTTTAATTCTGGGCACAACAGGCGAAAAAGATATCAGAACACTCGCTCCTGAAGCAAAAATATACGGTTTCAGAACATATACAGATGGCTACAGTGCGCTGAAAGCAGGTCGTGCTGACGCTATGATAACTGATAAGAGCATTTTACTCGGAATTACACTCAATGACTCAAATTATAAAGTTTTACCCAAAACTTATACTGTTGAACCATACGGAATTGCGCTAAGAAAAGGCGAGGACAGTGAGTCATTGAGAATTGAATTAAATGAAATTTTAAAAACATTACAAAAAACAGGTGAATTGAAAAAATTAAACAACAGATGGGGTTTGAATAACTGATGTATGAATTAGATTTTAGCGTCGTTTCAAATTACTACGAATTAATTTTGCGTGGAATTATTATTACTTTGCACATTTGCTCAATTTCACTATTACTTGCGTATTTGTTCGCTAGTATCCTGTTTTTTGGTAGGTGGGGACAGAATAAAATCATTAATAAAATAGTAACAATGTTTGTAAGTTTTATAAGAAATACACCACTATTAATTCAATTATACATCTATTACAAAGGCTTTCCTCAACTGGGTATAACAATGTCCGCAGAAACCTGCGGTATAATTGCACTGAGTATTTACACAGGAGTCTATATTTCAGAAGTCATGCGTGCAGGTGCAAATAATATTCAAAATCAACAAAAAAATGCAGCTCTCGCATTAGGATTGAGCGATTTTCAAACATTTATATATGTCGTTTATCCCCAAGTCGTGAGAAGCGTAATTCTGCCTATAGGTAGTCAGTTTATTAATTTGATTAAAAACTCCACTTTGGTCAGTTTTATTGCTGTGACAGATATTTTTTATGCTGTTTCTCAAGGAATGTCTGACTATTTCAGAGTTGTAGAATTCATGCTTGTAGGAGTTATTTTGTACGGTTCTTTGTGCCTTGTAATTTCTTTATTCACAAATTTTCTCGAATTAAAATTTAAAATTAAAATGAGCGAGGAGGTTTAAGTGGATTTTTTTATTATTTTTAACAACTTACCGTTTTTATTCAAAGGTCTTTGTATTACGCTTCAACTCGCAGTAATTACAATCTTTTTCAGCCTAATTATAGGAACTGTTTTAGGCGTTTTAAGATATCTAAAACTTCCACTCATATCATGGATTGTTACAGCTTTTATTGAGTTAACTCGTGCTGTACCGCTGATTTTGTACATTGTATTTATTCATTACACAGTTTCTTCATTTATCTTCTATGAATTAAATCTAAAATCATTGATACATTTACAATCTACAGAAATGCAATCAGGCTTGATTGCGCTTACTTTATTTACCTCTGCGTACATAGCAGAAATAGTTCGTAGCGGTCTAAATTCAATCGATAAAGAACAAATCTATGCAGCAAAAGCTTTAGGTTTTGATACAAAACAAATTCTTACATATATATTCGTTCCTTTGGCGCTTTATCGCATGACTCCGGCAATACTAGCTCAGTTCATAACATTGATAAAAGATACTTCTTTGGTTTCTACAATTGGACTAATTGAATTGACTAGAGCCGGGGAATTTGTCTATGAAAGCACGCACAAAGAGCTCGAAATACTACTTTTTGTAGCTGCAATTTATTTTATTCTTTGCTATACTCTTTCCAAACTAACCAAAATACTCACTACAAAACCATTTCTTACTAACACATAGAAAACTATGCGTTGCTTGCAAATTTCGGCATTCCCTTTGCGCCGCTCTTGAGCAAATCTTCTGCAGCTTTTAGCAAACCTTCCAGCAGTTTTTGTTGCGTTTCAAGGGTTTTTTGAATTTGTTCAAGTGCTTTATCCTCAGCTTCAGCAGCGGAGTTAGAACCAGAACTCGTTTCACTCATAAGAACTGCGAGTTGCTCTCTCTTTTCAGTTACTTCTGATAATTCACCTTGTAAATCATGCAATATACCTGCAAAAAAATTGCGATGTGCTGAGGCTACTGCTAAGTTACTCATTTAGGATACTCCGTCTCTACTTTTTTCTCTTATATAAATAAAGTATTTTAAATAGCTATAATTGCTATAGTTTATATATATTTTTTATATTAATATTGTTTTTTCCTAGTATAAGTGGGTTTGCGAAATATATTTTATTGTTACATTTCTTCATATTTTTTTTACGGTGAGTTCAAAAAGTAAATGAAACATCTATCCATGTATTTAAAAAATTAAAATGTACTAGTTTAGTGTTGCGTTTTTTCACGAATTCCCCCAATTCATATCTTTAAGAAATGTAAACAGTGGAAAGACCTGAGAGATATAATGATACAAAGAATTGCACATTCGTTATATATTAAATATATCAATTTTATTTACCTTTTTGTTTTTAATAAAGTATAAGAAAATTTTTAAAAGAGAGGTAATATAATTATGAGTTTAGAATCACTGAATAATGCACAGTTGCAAAACAACAAAAATATCGGTACAAGTTTCGGTCAAAATCAAACATTAAAAGGAATGAATAGTGCAAGTATTTTTTCAAGCGCTGCAACTTCAAATCGTTCGAGTTCTGCGAGTGTTTTTGGCTCAAATTTTTCAAATATGCAACAGACTAATGGCTTTAGCACATCTTCTATCGACCAGCTTCAAAATCAAAATACACAAAAAGATGAAGCCTCTGGTGGCATTATGGATAAAATTAAATCATTTTTCATTAAACCTAATACTCAAGCAGCCGCATTAGAAAATGAAGAACCAAAACAAGATTTAGTAACAAAAGCACAAGATGTTTCAACACGAGCTGCAGCGGCGATTAGTATGCTTCAGTCGATGATTACAGAAAATGAACAAAATGAAAATGAGCAAAATGAAAGCGATAAAGCTTCAACAGCCAATAAATCCAATTCTACCGAGCAAAAAGATGAAAAAGAAAAAGATGTAGATTATTCAAAAGCCACTGCTCAACAGCTTGATGAAGCGATTTCAAAGGGTGAGCCAAAAAACAAAGATATCGCACTACAAATGGCTTCAAATCCCAACTTGACAAAAGAACAAGCAAAAGAACTTAAAAGCAGATTTGCTAGCAAAGAAGAAATTGTAAATGCTATTGACAACCAAGGCGACAAATTTTCGTAACAAAAATAATACTTTAATTTAACCAATATTAAAATTTTTAAAAAGCCACTTTATGGTGGCTTTTTGTACTGTGCCCCATAAAAGTGGACAATTAAGTTTTAAATGTTACCTGAAAAAGTCAGGGGTACAAAATGCCAAAAAATTACAAAAGAGAATTAACCGAAGAACAGAAACGAATTCTTCTTCAAAATCCAAATGTTGAAGATGTGGAACCTTAACAAACTTTAATGAAACCTCAAAGCCTTTCTTCAAAGTGCGCACTGATTTGGTTAAAAATCAAACTCCAATTTTGTATCGGCATTGTCCATTTTTCCATAATATCCTGCGACACAAGGTAAAGCAGCTTGAACAGGCTGTCGTTCGTTCTGAAACTCGTTTTTGTCTTTGTAACCTTTTTTACGATTTCAGGTTCGAAATTGCATTCTGTGTCTTGCAGCACGGCTATTTCTACGTTCCCGAAATCACTGCGTAAAGTCTTTTTGTGATGTCCGTTTCTTGAATTGGTCGTTTTCTTTTAAAATTTTTCTGATTTGCTCTCTGCTGAATCCGTTTGTCATTTTTAAGTTTCATTAAAAGTTTTTATGCTCCAAAAAAATAGATAAATATATGTACTATTACAATAATGAAAGGTATCAATGGAGCAGAAATAAAATGACTCCTGTACAATACAGAAGTCATTTATTACTTGTTTCTTGCGCCACCCTTTTTCTTTGTCTGGTTTTTAGGGTTCAGTTCATAAAAAGTCTCTTTTTTATTGAGTTTTATTAAATCGTTTTAAACAATTTTGAATTCAATATTTAAGTTATCGTTAGTAGCGTAATTTTTTTGAATATTAACGATATTAGTGGAATAAGATTTATTGTCGATATTAATTTCAAAAACTGCGTCAGGGCTTTTTTTGTAAGTATTAACAAAATATCTTTTTTCGACTTGAACAGAGATTGAGTCAACGCCTTTACCATAGATAGTACCGGGGATAAAGCCTTGACTTCTCAATTCACGAGGATTTTTGCTTTCGTCACGTTTTTCTATATCTAATTTTACTGTATCTGTCATTTTTTTCTCCTTTGTTTAGCTTTGTTTCTTAATTGTATTCGCTGAATAAAATATTTCCAGTCCTTTTCAAGAAATATTAAGGAGTTAGTTATTATTTATTTAATATCAATAAGCCATAATTCAGGTATACAGCGAAAGTTGTCCAGAAAAAATAGGGCAACATCAGCCAAGCTGCTATTTTAGAATGTTTATAGAAAGAGAGAGTTGTAAGTAGTACAAATAGCCATAGGAAACAGATTATTACAAAAGCTGCTAAAATATTTTGCATTTCAAAAAAGATAGGAGACCACAAAAGGTTAAGAGAAAGTTGGATAAAAAATAGTATCATAGCCGAGGTTTTGTTAGTGCTTATTTTAGATTGCAGCATAAGATAAAAAGAAATCGCCATTAAAGAATACAAAATGCTCCATACTGGTGTAAAAATCCAGTCTGGTGGCGATAATGACGGTTTATGCAAAGTATGATACCATTCATTCATTTTTATATTTTACAATGTTTTATTAAATATTCATTACCTTTTTGGGTTGTTTACTAAAGTTTTTCTTGAGCAAAATTGAATTTCAGTATACAATGAGATATAATTAATTAGGTATATTATGGAATTAACGCAAGAGCAATTACAAAAATTAATCGAACTTTCAGGTATTGAACTACATTACGATAATATAGACAGTCAGCAAATTTCTAAGATTTTGATAATGATAGAAAGAAAGTTGAATTTTTTTGCTGCGCCGATCGCATTAAAATCTGCTGATAATATAAATGTCTTGATTGTAGATGACTTAGAGTTATCTATTTTTCAATTTTTAAATGTTTTACAAAAAATAGGAGTAAATCCTTCTGTAGCGAGAAGCAAAGAGGAAGCGATAGCGGAAATTAAGAAAAAAAAATTCGATTTTTTAGTTTTGGATTTGTATTTGCCCGATTTGACTGATGGACATGCACTTATTAAAGAAGCTATTAAATTTAAAGAAAATATTGATAATAAGTATAAGATTATAGTCATGTCCAGTACTGATAATGAAGATATAATTCAAGAGTGTTATAAATTAGGTATAGATAAATTTGTTCCCAAAACGGATAATTGGCACGAAGCCATTTTAAAATTTATGGCAGAAAATATAGCTGGTTTAGGACAAGAGAACATAAATTTTAGCAAATTTTTTCTAAGCGATGATATTTTAGTGTATTCATTGAATAGAATTAATAGTAAGCAATATATTTCAGAATTGATAAAGGATGTAAATTTATATATTGCAGCTGGTCATAAAAATATAATTTTAAATTTTGAGAAAATAAGATTTTTTGATATAGAAAATGCATCATTTTTTAGCGAAATTTATAAAGCTATAAAATCTCAAGGTGGAGAAATGGTTATTGTAAAGCCGGCAGATAGTGTTAAGCAGGTTCTAGAAGATATATATTTGGCAGACATAATAAAAACAGCTCAATCAATAGATGAAGCTGTTTCGTTAATTGGTTGTTAACTTTTATAGGTTGTCAAACATATCAACTCGGCGTTTGTGTCGTCCACCTTCAAATTTAGACGTTAACCAACAGTCTACAAGTTCAAGAGCTAAACCTTTGCCTAAAACTCTTTCGCCTAAGCACAATACATTTGCGTCATTGTGCGTCCTTGAAGCTCGAGCGCTAAATATATCAGTGCAAACTACTGCTCGTATTCCTTTGTAGCGATTTGCCATTATTGCCATACCTTGTCCCGTACCACAAAGCAATATACCTAAATCGCATTCCTTGTTTAATAATTTTTCTACGGCAGCTTTTGCGTAGATTGGGTAGTCACAAGGCTCTGTGTCATAGGAGCCAACGTCTACGTACTCATAGTCATTTTTTTTCAAATATTCTATAATCCATTTTTTCAGATTTACTCCGCCATGGTCGCAGCAAATTACTATTTTTTCTTTCATTTTTTCTCCAATACTTAAATATTTTCAGCTACTAAATCGCCCATTTCTTTAGTTCCGATTAGAGTCATGCCTGTGCTCATAATATCTTTTGTACGATATCCTTTTTTAAGAACGGTTTTAACAGAATTGTTAATAGCTTCGTACGCTAAATCGTTGTTAAATGTGTATTTCAACATCATTGCGACAGAAAGAATAGTTGCGATAGGATTGGCTATATTTTGCCCACGTAAATCAGGAGCGCTGCCGTGGATAGGCTCGTACATTCCTATTTTACTTTCAGAAAGACTAGCACTAGGTAACAAACCTAACGAGCCGGAAAGCATAGAGGCTTCATCTGAAAGAATATCGCCAAAAATATTTCCTGTCACAATCGTGTCAAATTGTTTTGGTGCTCTGATAAGTTGCATTGCAGCGTTATCTACGTACATGTGTGATAATTCAACTTCAGGGTATTGTGCTGAAACTTTGATTATTACTTCTCTCCAGAGTCTTGACACATCGAGAACATTTGCTTTATCTACTGAGCATAGTCTTTTATTCCTTTTCATTGCTGTCTGAAATGCGATATGAGCAATTCGTTCAACTTCATCTTCAGCGTAAATCATGTTGTTATAACCGATTTTTTTGCCGTTTTCTGTTTTTACACCTTTGGGCTCTCCGAAATATACATCTCCTGTTAATTCTCTGATAATCATAATATCGACGCCTGAGACGTTTTCAGCTTTTAGTGGCGAAGATGAAACCAGTTCATCGTACACTATTGCAGGACGCAAATTAGCGAATAGTCCGAGGCCTTTTCTAATACCGAGTAGCGCTTTTTCAGGTCTAACTTCTGGTGGAAGTGTGTCGTATTTCCAGTCACCTACTGCGCCTAGTAGCACTGCATCAGATGATTTGGCGATGTCTAAAGTCTCTTGTGGCAGTGGAACGCCAAACTTGTCGTATGCGCAACCACCGATTAGCGCTTCTTCGTATTCGAAAACCATATTAAATTTTTTTGCTGCAGCATTGAGAACTTTTATACCTTCTTCCACTATTTCAGGACCTATTCCGTCGCCGCTTAAAACTGCTATTTTGTAACCCATTTTTATACTCCTAACTTATTTTTTGTGTAATTAATCAATCCGCCTTTTTGAATAAGGTTTTGTATAGCTTGAGGAAAAGCCGTACATTTGTACTCTTTGTTTTTTGTTTTGTTGATTACGACTCCACTAGATAAATCGACCTCTAATATGTCACCTTTTTCACATTCATCAGGTAGATTTTCATTTTCTAAAATAGGCAGACCTATGTTTATTGCGTTTCTAAAAAATATGCGGGCGAATGTTTTCGCTATAACAACGCTCACGCCTGATTCTTTTATAGCAATCGGAGCATGCTCTCGAGAACTGCCACAGCCAAAATTTTCGCCTGCGACCATGATATCACCTGTTTCCACTTTTTCTGCAAATGTTTTGTCTATATCTTCCATGCAGTGCTTCGCCAATTCTTTTGGGTCTGATGTATTCAAATATCTGGCTGGGATAATTACATCTGTATCGACATTATCTTTGTAAACCCAAATTTTTCCTGTTTTTTTATTTTCCATCTTTTTGCTCCTTTACAAAACTTATTGTTTATATTATAAACTAAACATACAGATTAAATAAGCAGGTTTAATTTGTTGGTTACGAAAATTTAGAAAAAGGAGATTTTAAATGGAAAGAGATACAATAGGATTGACTGCAGGACAAATTTGGGAATATTTGAATGAAAGAGGCGAAGTTACAGTTAATAAAATGACTAAAGATTTAGATTTGAATACAAATTTTGCACAAATGGGCATCGGCTGGTTAGCTAAAGAAGGTAAAATAGAAATGTCCAGACGTGGTGCTTATACTAAGGTTAAATTAGTATAATAATAATTTCTTTGAGGAGTAAGAAAAGACTGTCATAAGTGGCAGTCTTTTCGCATTTCGTTCATTCTTTAATCCATTTACTAAGTTGATTTTTCAATAATAAGAGCAACAAACTTGCTAATAATGTTAAAATAGCCAAAATTGCAAAAAATGTATGATGTTCAATTGCATCGTATTGTCCTGCAAACAAACCAGCCATTAGATTACCGAAAAAACTTGCAAAAAACCATGTCCCCATTAATAGTGATGCGAATTTCACAGGCGCAAGTTTTGACACCAAAGATAGTCCGACAGGTGAAATACATAGTTCAGCTATTGTTTGTATAAAATAAACAACGAAAAGCCAATAAATCGCCACATTTGTAATCATTGCGTTTTGAGCAGCTAAAGACATTACTAAAAAGCCAAAAGATATTAAAATTAGGGCAGATGCAAATTTTGTAATTGTCGTAGGTTCTTTTTTGTATTTACCCAAAAAAGACCAGAATATTGAAATTAATGGTGCAAAAATAATTATGTATAAAGGATTTAAGGACTGAAACCAGCTTGCTGGAATTTCAAAATTACCTATAAATCTATTTGTTGAATATTCAGCGAATAACGTCATAGAACTCCCAGCTTGTTCGTATGCGACCCAGAAGAAAATTGAAAAAAACATTAAAATAAAAAGCGCCAATATTTGATTTTTTTCTTGTTGTGTTAAATTGTTTTGAGCAACTCCGTTATCACTTAAAATAGGCTTATATGGCTCAAGTCCGTGCGCTTTTAACAATTTTTTTTCGTTCAGTTTATAAATGACAAGTCCTAATACCATGCCTATTCCTGCAGCGATAAATCCATATTTAAAACCATATTTGATGGCGAGTGTGCCGCAGATGAACGGTGAAAAAAAAGCGCCCAGATTTATACCCATATAAAAAATGGTAAATCCGCTGTCTCTGCGTGATTTATTTTTACCGTAAAGCTTTCCTAAAATTGTACTTATGTTAGCTTTAAAAAATCCATTCCCTAATATCATTAAAAATAATGCGCCGTAAAAAAAAGCGAGAGAATTTATACCTAAGCAAAATAACCCAATACACATCAAAAGTGCTCCGTATGTAACGCATTTACGCTGCCCTAAATATCTATCAGCGAGATAACCACCGAGCAGAGGTGTCAAATATACCAGTCCAGTGTAAATTCCATAAATAGTTCCTGCTTTTTCCGTAGAGAATTGTAAGAATTGCACCATGTACAAAACTAAAAGGGCTCTCATTCCATAGTAACTGAAACGTTCCCACATCTCGACCGTAAAGAGTAAATACAACCCTTTTGGGTGCTTTAAGGAAAAATGATTTTTCATAATTAATGCTTAAAATGTCTTATACCGGTTGTAATCATGACTAAATTGAATTTGTCGACAGCTGCGATTACGTCAGCGTCTTTTATGCTACCTCCCGGCTGAATTATCCCTGCGATACGACATTGTGCAGCAGCTTCTATATTATCTATAGCAGGGAAAAATCCGTCAGATGCTAAAACGGCATCTTTAGCACCATCACAAGCTTTATTTAACGCTATTTCAACTGCTTCAATACGACTTGTTTGTCCACCTGAAATCCCTAATGTTTTAAAATCTTTCGCAACCACAATTGCATTTGATTTTACGTATTTTGCCACTTTGAAAGCAAAAACCATATCTTCTACCATTTCTACTGTTGGTTTAGCTTTACTAACGACTTTAAAAGTGTCTTTGTCTAATTGCGCTGTATCAGTAGATTGAATGAGCGTACCGAACGGAGTTATTTTTATGTCTTCTGTCGCAATTGCATTGTACTCTGAAAGAGGTGTTTTTAATTTAATAATTCGTAAATTTTTCTTGTTTCTTAGCAAATCAAGCGCTTCAGCAGTAAAATCAGGTGCTATTAAAACTTCAAGAAAAACAGTGGAAGCATGTTTTGCTATTGCTAAAGTTACACACTGTGAAAAAGCTATAATGCCGCCAAAAGCACTTATAGGGTCACAGTCAAATGCTTTCAGGTACGCTTCTGTTATGTCTTTACCTAGTGCAACTCCGCAGGGCGTATTATGCTTCACTATCGCTACTGCTGGTACATCAAAAAATTCACTAACTATACCGACAGCTGAAGAAATATCTGAAATGTTGTTGAACGATAATTCTTTTCCGTTGAGTATTTCATAATCCGCAATTTTATTTTGTTTATATAAAACTGCTGTTTGGTGTGGATTTTCACCATATCTAAGGTCGTTTATTTTTTCTAAATTAATAATTTTATTTGAATTTTCTGTGTCAAATTCTTGTGCAAGTGTTTGAGCAATAATGCTATCATAATTTGCTGTTTGAGAAAATGCTTTTACTGCAAGTCTTTCTTTAGTTTCAACTGAAATTTCACCGTTATTTTTTTTCAATTCTTTGATAATATTTTCGTAATCATTAATATCCGATATAACAGCTACATTTTTGGCGTTTTTTGCACCTGCTCGAAGCATTGTGACTCCACCTATATCGATATTTGCAATTAAATCTTCTCTTGTTGAATTTTTTTGTGCGAGTTTTTCAAACGGATACAAATTTACTACAACCATATTAAATGGCTCGATAGCATTTTCGCTAAGTTCGTCTAATTCTTTTTTTACGCTCACATCAGCAAGAAGCCCTGCATGTATTTTAGGGTGCAGCGTTTTGACTTTTCCTCCTAAAAGCTCGACAAAACCTGTTAATTCATTTGAGTTTACTACCTCTATTCCGTTTTCTTTCAGTCTGTCATAAGTCCCCCCGGTGCTGACGATTTCATAGTTAAATTCAATCAATGATTTCGCTAAATCTATTATGTTTGTTTTGTCAAAAACACTTATTAATACTCGTTTTTTCATTAGTTAATTACCTTTCTTCCTCAAACCGTTGTACAATTATATCATGACAAGTATTTTACGATAAATTGTCGCAAAGTCCGCTGAAATCTATATTATCTTTAAATATTTGTATTATATTATCTTTGTTCAAATTTTTGTTTGAATAGTCATTTATAACTCCCAAAATTTTTGTATCGCAACAATCTTTGAATTGTTTAACTACAGTTTTCACGGCTGTATCCTTCGTATTTTCAGGATATTTGTTTATTATAATGCCCTGAATTTTAATATCTCTAGATTTTGCGTAATCGATTGTCAGTAATGTGTGGTTAATCGTACCCAAGTCTGGTCTTGCAACAATTACTATAGGTATATCAAACAATTTTATTAAGTCAGCCATCAAGAAATTTTTTATAATAGGAACGCAAATTCCTCCTGCACCTTCTACTAACGTCATATCTGAATTTGCAATTATTTCTTTGTAATCATCTAAAATCTTTTCAGGTTTTATTTCCACATTTTCTAATTCCGCCGCTAACGCCGGTGAAGTTGCTTCTTTGAGTAAATAGCTGTATTTTGTGTTTATTTTAGTAGAATATTTTTTTATAACTTCTAAATCAGGCGCTAATAGTTTATCTCCGATGATATCTGCACCACTTTGCAGCGGTTTGAAAACGCTTGTCTTATATCCGACTTCATTAAAATACAGTGCTAATCCTAATGTTACAAATGTTTTACCTATATCGGTATCCGTTCCTGTTACAAATAAATTCATTTTTTACACTCCTCGTCAGGCAAAACCTTTTGCAATGCCTCAAAAGCAATATCTGTAAGTTTTTTTATTTCTTTTTCTGTTATCACGTATGGAGTTAAAAAGTATATGCAATTCCACATAGGACGTAAAACAGCTCCGAGTTTCAAGCCTTCTTCGTATATTTTTTTGCCGATGCCATCGGCGTAATCAAAGGGCGCTTTGGTAGTTGTATCTTTTACAAGTTCAATTGCGCATATCATGCCTGTTTGTCTTATATCGCCGACATTTTTATGATTTCTGAATTTTTCCAATTCACTCGAAAACTTTTCAATCTTTGGCTTTAAATATTCTTCAATTTTTAATTCACTCAAAATCTTTAAGTTTTCTACTGCAACGCTTATTGCGAGTGGATTTGCTGTGTAACTGTGACCATGGTAAAAAGTTTTGTAGCCATCGATATCATCATCATAAAAAACATTATAAATTTTGTCAGAAGTAATTGTTACCGACAGTGGCATGTAACCAGCAGTAATACCCTTCGCTGCACACACAATATCTGGCACAATTCCTGCATGTTCATACGCAAAAAGTTTTCCTGTTCGATAAAAGCCCATTGCTACTTCATCATCAATGAACAAAACGTCATATTTGTCGCACAATTCTCTTAATTTCGTCATGTATTCCGGCTTGTACATTATCATTCCGCCTGCGGCTTGCACGAGTGGCTCTATAATTATACCTGCAATTTCATGACTGTTTTGTTTGAAAATATTTTCAACAGAATTTAAACATTCGAGGTTACATGTGTTTTTGTCGCAACCACAAGGACAACGGTAGCAATAAGGACTTTCTGCTTGGATTATATCAAAAAGCAAAGGTTTGTATATTTTGTGGTACATGTCTACGCCACCTACTGATACAGCACCGATAGTGTCACCGTGATAGGAATTTTTGAGCGCAACAAATTTACTTTTTTCAGGCTTCCCTTTCAGCGCCCAATATTGATAAGCCATTTTTAAAGCAACTTCAACTGATGTCGAACCGTTATCTGAAAAGAAAACATGTTTTAAGTCATTGTCCATTAATTTGACAATAGTTTTTGCTAATTTAATAGCAGGTTCATGTGTAAAGCCGGCAAAAATAACGTGCTCAATTTTCTTGGCTTGATTGTAAAGAGCTTTATTTAGCCGTTTATTTGAATGTCCGAGAGTGTTTACCCACCATGAAGAAACAGCATCAATATATTTGTTGCCTTCAATGTCTTCGATATAAATACCTTTACCTTTTTTTATAATAATAGGCTTGTTATTTTCATTTTCTAAGCTTTTCATTTGTGTAAAAGGGTGCCAAATATACTTTAAATCGTCTTCAATCAGTTCATTTTTATTCATAATACTTCTTCTTTTATTTATGTTTCGTTTATAATTATCATATTATGAACATAACAAAAGATAAATTATTAAAATTATACAATTCAGACTTATCTGAGTTACTTAAAGAAGCTTCAAATTATACTCAACAAGAGGTCGAATTCTGCTCTCTTATCAGTGCTCGCACAGGTAAATGTTCGCAAAATTGTAAATATTGCGCTCAAAGCACGCACTATCGAACAAATATTGAAACGCACCCGCTTGTTTCCTTAAAATCTGTAAAAGAAGCAGCTGTTGAGTCAAAGAGTAACTTAGCTACAAGATTTGCGATTGTTACATCAGGAAAAACTCCTGACGAAAGCGATTTTGATGTCATGTTGGAAATGATAAAAGAAATTAACAAAGTTAAAGGGCTGAAAAGTTGTGCTAGTCTGGGGATTTTAAATGATGAACAAGCTGAACAATTGAAAGCCGCTGGATTGGTAAGATTTCACCATAATATAAATACTTGTCGTTCTTATCACTCTGAAATTTGTTCTACACATACGTATCAAGATAGACTAGATACGGTCAATATTGTTAAACGTCATGGATTGGAACTTTGTTGCGGTGTAATTATAGGTATGGGCGAAACTGTTGAACAACGTCTGGAAATGGCTATGGAACTCTCTGAAATTCAACCGAATAGTATTCCTGTGAACTTTCTTACCCCAATAAAAGGCACTCCGTTTGAAAACTACATAAATAAAATTGATGAAGATAATATTTTACGTACATTGGCTGTTTTTAAAATAGCTAATCCGAATTCAGTTGTACGCTACGCTGGTGGTAGAAATTTAAGACTAAGTAAAGACAATATGGAATTAGCTTTGAAATATTGCGTTGACGGTATTCTTATCGGCAATTACTTAACAACTATAGGCATTGAACCCCAAAATGACATTGACTCGGTCTTAAAAGTAGGTAAAACTGTTAAAAAAGAAATTGAACCTAACAATATTTCTACTTAATTATTAAGTAATGTTTAAAAATCCCCAAAGCGCTTGCATTGGATTTTTTAGCGTAGTAATATCTTCATGTCAGAAATCCCAACATCAAAATATGAATCAAACTGCTTTGTTGTAGTTTTTTGTAGTGTTACTACATTTTTCATATTTTATGTAATATAGAATAAAGTTAATTTAAAACGAAAGGTAAATAACGTGGACGAAAAAGAACAAACAAATGAAGTAATTTCAGAAGAAAATACAAGCGAAGTTACTGAAGTAAAAGAAGAAACAACACAAGTTGCTGAAGAAGTCGCAACAGTTGAAGAAACAGCTGAAGTAAAAGAAGAAGCAACAACACAAGAAGAAGGGAAACGTGGTTCGAGAGGACGTCGTGATCGTAACAATAAACGAAGAAAAGTTGAAAACGCAGAGCCAGCTCCTGTTTCAGAATGGAAAGAAACAGTAGTGCAAATCAGCCGTGTAACAAAGGTTGTTAAAGGTGGTAAGAAATTAAGCTTTAGAGCGATTGTTGTAGTAGGAAACCAAAAAGGACAAGTCGGAGTTGGTTGTGCAAAAGCAGCAGAAGTTATTATCGCAATACAAAAGGCAGTTGCTGATGGCAGAAAAAACTTAGTTACTGTTCCTATTTTTAAAACAACAATACCTCACCCGATTACAGGTCGTTCAGGCGCAGGAAGTGTAATGTTAAGACCGGCTGCACAAGGTACCGGTGTTATCGCCGGTGGCGCAGTTCGTGCAGTACTAGAGTTGGCAGGTATTGAAAATATTTTGAGCAAATCTTTAGGTTCAAAATCTCCGTTAAACGCTGCAGGTGCTACTATTGATGCGTTAAAATCATTGAAAACATTTAAAGAAGTAGCTAAAAAACGTGGTATGGCATTAACTCAAATGCTAAATTGAAACAAAAATATTGTTAAATGATAAAATTAAAAAGGAAATTAAAATAATGGCAAATAAAATGATAAAGATTAAACTAAAGAAAAGCTTGATAGGCTCCACTAAAAAACAAATTCGTGTCGCAGCAGCTTTAGGTTTAAGTAAAACAAATCAAATTGTTGAACACAGTGATTCATCTACAATTATGGGCATGGTAAAAGCCATTCCTCATTTAGTTGAAATTGTAGAGTAATAAAATATAAAAATAATTAGAAAGGTACAATAAAATGTCAGAAAGAATAACATTAGAAGATTTAAAACCGGCAGACGGCGCTACATCAAAAACGAAGCGTGTAGGTCGTGGTAGAGCATCAGGTCACGGCAAAACGAGTTGTCGTGGTCATAATGGCGAAGGTCAACGTTCAGGACGTAGTTCTAAAAGAGGTTTTGAAGGTGGACAAATGCCATCGTTCCGTCAAATGCCTAAATTGAAAGGCTTTAATAATTTTAACGCATTAAAAGTCGCTGAACTTAATATTAAAGATATCGAAAAATTAGGTGTGAGTGAAATAGATTTAGCCTATTTGATCCAAAACAAAAAAGCACATCCATCATCAGAAGTATTGAGAATATTAGGAAATGGTGATATTACTAAAGCAGTAACTGTTAAAGCTACACATTTTACAGCATCGGCTAAAGAAAAAATCGAAAAAGCCGGAGGAAAGGCAGAAATAATATAATGCAACAATCGAAAATGAAACCACCAACACCGGAAATGTTGGCTTCAATGCTAAAAGCATCAGGACTCAAAGGTAAATTTTTATTCACTTTTGCAATGATTGCTATTTTTCGTTTAGGCGTTCATTTGCCGCTATTTGGCATTGATAATGAAATATTTAAGGCTATAGCTCAACAAAACAATTTGATAAATTTTATTGATTTGTTTTCAGGCGGCGCATTAGGTAATATTTCTATATTGGCACTTGGTATCGGACCTTATATTACGTCTTCAATTATAATGCAACTTTTGGCAGTTGTAATTCCAAGTCTGGAAAAATTGCAAAAAGAAGAAGGCGAAGCCGGCAGACGCAAGTTGTCACAGTACACTCGTATTTTTACAGTAATAATAGCAGTATTTCAATCATCAATGTTTTTAACGTTTTTGATTAATTCATCACCCACGCTGCTACTGTATGGCGTAAATAAAATCGCTTTTATTGTAGGTTCCGTATTAATTTTAACGGCAGGTGCGGTGTTCGTTATGTGGCTGGCAGAATTGATTACTGAACGTGGCATTGGTAATGGTGGTTCATTATTGATATTTGTAGGTATTTTATCGAGAATACCGGTTTATTTTAATCAAACAAAAGAAATGGTTCAGGTTGACAATTCGCTAATCTTTGGTCTGTGTGTTTTGTTAGCAATATTTTTTGCAACAATGGTGCTCATCGTTATAATGCAAGAAGCTATGCGTAAGGTTATTATCGTAAATCCTAAAAGACAAGTAGGTCACAAAGTTTATGGCGGAATGAACACTTTTATACCGTTTAAACTTAATCCCGGTGGGGTTATGCCTATTATCTTTGCGATTGCTATTTTGCTTTTCCCTTCTACTGTTTTAAGCATTTTGGGACAAGCTAATATTCACAACGCAACATTTAAAAACATAATTTTACAACTTTCGCAGTGGCTAAGTCCATCCGGACCTGCTTACTATATCATTTATTTCTTGTTAATCGTTGCTTTAACTTTCTTTTACGCATCTATTATGCCTAATATGCAACCTAAAGAAATTGCAACTAACTTGAAAAAATATGGTTCTTCTATTCCGGGTGT
>CAZTVM010000030.1:0-18352 GCA_964617065.1 uncultured Muribaculaceae bacterium | reverse complement strand
CACTTGCTAATATCAAAATTTGCGACCCAGCAATTGGCTCAGGAGCTTTCCCTGTCGGAATGATGAATGAGGTGGTTAGAGCAAGAATGGCTTTAAATACATTTATCGGAAGAAATGATAGGCTTGTTTATAATCTAAAACGTAATGCAATTGAAAATTCAATATACGGTGTTGACCTTGATGGTGGTGCAGTTGAAATTGCAAAATTAAGATTTTGGTTATCGCTTGTCGTTGATGAGGAAAACATTGCAAAAATTCAACCTTTGCCGAATTTAGACTATAAAATTATGCAAGGTAACTCATTGATTACAAGTTATGAAGGCATTGATTTTGATGAGATTGTAGAAGATTACAAGCCCAATGAACAGCTAACATTAAACTTGTATGAAGATAAAAGCAAAGATATTATAGCAGAATTAAGAGTGAAACAAATTCAATTCTTAAACACTCCAAATGCAACAAAAAAAGGTGAAATTAAACAAGAAATAGAAGATTTAATCTTAGAGTTGATAAAAGCCAAACTTGAAACAAAAACAAAAGAAGGTAAACTAAACTATAATGAGGTTGAAGAAAAAATCAGAAATTTTGCACAAAACAAAGAAAAACGTAACTTCTTCCCGTGGAAACTGTTTTTTGCAGATGCCTTCGAACAAGGTGGTTTTGATATCGTAATTGCAAACCCACCATTCATTGATTCTGAAACAATGGTAAATGAAGGAATGAAAGATATTCGAGATTATATTGTAAGCAAATATGAATGGACTCGTGGAAATTGGGATATTTATATAGCTTTTTTTGAAAAAGGATATAGACTATTAAAAAATTCTGGCAATATGATATATATCACACCGGATAAATGGCTTTCAAGACCATTTGGTGAGTGTTTACGCAAAAATATAAATACACAAATTTTAAGTATTATGTTTGCAGGGAGAGACGTCTTTGAAAGCGCTATTGTTGATTCAATAATAACAAACATTCAAAAAATCTTTACTGACGGAATCATTGTAAACAGATTTATCGATAACAGAGTGAATTATTTGCATAAAATAAATGTTAATAATCTTCTTGCACCATATACTTTAGATTTTTTATCCTCTAAGCAAATTCTTTTAATTAATAAAATCGAGCAACAGAAAAAAAAGTTGCGAGATTATTTTGAATGTCAAAGTGCTTGTGCAACAAGTGACGCATATAAATTAAAACCTTTAATGAAATCTTTATCGTGTATAGATGATTTTAATAATAAATATTACAAAGCAATTAATACGGGGACTATTGGAAAATATTGTTCAAAATGGGCTACAAATAAGATAAAATATTTAAAGGATGATTATTTTTATCCTTCAATTTTAAAGGATGAATTTCATAAAGAATTTACAAATTCATATTCAAATAAAGTTAATACTCCTAAAGTAATAATAAAAGGATTAACTCTATTGCATGCTTTTGTCGACACCGAAGGGGAATATATCCCTTGTAAATCAACTTTAGTTATTCAATCAAATAAATTATCACAATTAAAGCTAATTATGGCAATAATAAATAGCAACATCGCAATATCATATATTCAAGAAAAATATGCTTCTGCAAGTTACAATGGGGGAATAACATTTAATAAAGATATGCTAAACAATTTTCCAATGCCAACATTAACAAAATTAAATGAATCTAACATTGTTTGTTTCGTAGATAAAATATTAAAAATATCGGTTACGGATGATTATTTGAAAAATCAAGAAAAACAAAATGCAGTTAAAGAATACGAAAAACAAATTGATATTATGGTTTATAAACTCTACGACCTAACCTTCCAAGAAGTCCTAACAATCGACAAAGACTTCACTCTCACAGAGCCAGATTACAAAAATTATAAAATAGGGAAAAACAAGAATGATGTTTTTTATTAAGAATAACATTATACTAATAGCAACACTATTTGTAACAGCATTACTTTTTGCCATACTCATTTTACATAATTTTAATAAATTAAAAATTTTTAGTGAATTTATATCAAAAACTTTTCAGATTATGTTTAAAGTAATAAAAGAACCTATTTTATTTATAATTCAAATAATACGATTTAAAATAAAAGAGTTTTATCTATCATATAAACTTACATTAAAATTAAAAAATAAAGACGGTGTACTCTTAACTAACATTTTATTGAATTTTTGTCTTTTGGTGTGTTTCGGTTTTATTTTACTATATATACTTTATGAAAATAATGATAAAACAACTGATATATTGCTAATGCTCGAAGGGGCAATTATAAGTATTTGGATAACTCATTTATGGAAAATTATTTATTCAATATATGATTTTTCACAAAATCTCAATAGATTATTTACCACAATATCAAGTATGTTACAAGCCTTTTCAACTATGTATGAATTTTTTATAGGATTCTTCCCATACGGAGATGATTTATTTAAAAAAGATGAGAATATTCTATATATAACCCCATACGGACATAATGACGGAAAAGTTTTGCAAGAAAAAAGCGCATTTGTATTTTTAAATTATTTACAGTCATTACCTCCACAAAAACTATTTGATTCTTTTGATGAAAAAAATTCACGAGAATTAGCAAATTTATTAGAAAAACAACAAAAAAATCTATATTCTATACATTCTTTTGTTATTTCATCTAAAATGTACTTACCCAATAATCTTATAGGGTTATATGAACAGGTTTTATCGGTTACAAACAATATAGTTTCATTTTATAGTATTTATAAAAATTTAGATACTCAATTAAAAAGTAACATTTCTAAATTATTTACTGTCTATATAATAAAATTGACAAATACAATTTTATTATTACAAAAAGAACAATCTTTATACAAAGATTATATTACACATATTTCATATCCGCCCCAATTAATATATGTCGATTCTTTGAGAAAAGCAACGGAACTAAATAAACATTAAATATTTTTTCGTTTCTTCTATAATTTCTATATATTCACTCTCCGTTAAAGTAAGGTAAGGTCTTGCAGGGATTGTTGTCTTTTTGCCTTTGCCGGCTTGTCCGCCGAGTTGATGGATTGCAGCATAGGCAAGGTTTGAACCTATGATAGCTGATTCATTATCATAATAAGTAGTGACAGAAGTTGTGAGTTGGCCCTCGACTTGTAGAATTTTACCCGGATAATGACCTGTTTTAGTTCGCTTTTTAATCGTTGATTCGGCTAGTTCTTGCCATTTATCAGGTCTGCCCTCTTGTGCGAAGTTTTCCTCTGTGGAATCAGCCATAATTCCTGCGATATTTTTCATCAACGGTCGCATATCCTCGCATTTTTGAGCGACTTCAAGTAAAGCACGTTCAACCTCTTTGTTATCAAGTTTTATCTCAATATTATCCGACACGACAACTCCAAAATTTTAATTTTGTGAGTTGTCGTGTGCAACCAACCTTGATTTCTGCTGAGCTTGCGAAGCATTGAAATCAAGTGTGTGCTTGCCATTTTCGTGCAATTCTTTTATAGGATAATTAGCAATAAGAAGTTCTTTGAACATTTTGTTTTTGCGTTCCGCTCCGCCATTTTTGTTATTAATTCCGTTCAATCGTTCCACTTCAATCATTTCAAAGCCTTTATACAACTCACGAATTTTAGGTGAATCGTCATAAGAAAGTAAAAATCTGCCTTTAATATTTCCTAAAACTTCCCTTAATTTTTCATGTGCAAATCCCTCTGTGGTTGTAACGGCATAGCCACAACCACAAGAATACGGAGGGTCGCAATAGAAAAATGCATCTTCAAAATCGTATTGTTTAATCAACTTTTCAAAGTCTCTGTTCTGTTTCCAATTTAGTAGTGTCCTCTTCATAAGGATTTAAAAGTGAGCGGATTAACAGAATAAGCCCTGCTGCTTCTACATCTAATCTTTTGTATTTTGATTTAGCTTCTACAAGCTGACCTTTTAGCTGTATTCTTTCAATATTCATTATTGTTTTATCTCCCTTCTTGTTTGTCGGCATTAAACGGCATTACAGTTCTCCAACGTCGTGCAAGCCTGCACGTCGTTTCGAACTTACAGCCTCTGCCGACAAGCCGCTTTTTAATAACGGACACCAAAGATTTCCGTCTATTTTGCTTTCAATTCGAGACAAAACAGTCGCATTATATTGATTTGTTTCGACTAAATCTTTTAAGATTTCAAAGTTATTTGCGATTATTTTTTCAAAAGTTTTCACTTGTGCATTGTGATAGATGTACCAAAACCGACTTTTTTTTCTTTGTCTAGTTTTAGGGTTTCAGTTCAAAACGAGGCTTTTTTTAGGTATCTTAACATTTTAGTTGTTTTATGAAACTTTGGTTTAACCGTACATAGGTTGCTGTTGCATTTGCTGTTGTTGAGCTTGTTGTTGCTGTTGCTGAGCCTGAGCTTGTTGCATTTGTTGCTGTTGAGCTTGTTGCTGTTGTTGTTGAGATTGTTGCTGTTGTTGTTGAGCCTGAGCTTGTTGCTGTTGTTGTTGAGCTTCGTTACCTTGCCCATTTTGCGCTTGTTGGCAATCACCACCTTGACAACCACCTTGACCTTCGCCTTGACCACCTTGTGCTTGTTCACTTCCTTGGCTACCACCTTCGCCACCACCTTGACCGCCGCCTTGACCGCCGCCTTCACCGCCGCCACCGCCGAGAAGCTTTCCTAATGCGTCCATTAATTGACCTAAAATACCGGCAGCACCTGCACCAGCTGTACTTGCATCGTCTTTTTTAGCTGCTTTATCTATTTCGTCTTGATATTTTTTCATTAATTCATCAAAACTATTTTCAGACTCAGTATTTTTACTGTTATTGAACATATTTTTTACGCTATCACCTGCGCCTAGTTCGACATTACCTGATGTTCCGCTGGAGGACCCGCCCAAATTTCCTACATTGGGTATTCCAATACTTTTTACACTCATTACTCTTGCTCCCTTTATACTTTATAATTAGCTTCATTTAAACGACAAAAAACACTCTACGATTATAAAGTTTTTTTTACATAAAAAATTGCCTATTTTTTTCAAAATAGGCTGATTTTTTTACAAAACTTAATTAAAGAAGGTTTTTATTTGTTTTCAGTTTTCAATAGAGGAATACATATCATAATACAAGCAGCGGCAGCAGCACCCCAGAAGCACAGTGCGCCGTTCCAGCCAAAATGGTCGACTACAATACCTGTGCCGAGACCTGAGAATATTGCGCCAATGTAGCCGAAAGTGCCGGCAAAACCTGTAGCAGCTGATGCAACTTTTTTTGAACTTGATTCAATTGCGCAAACTCCGCCTATTAGCATTTGTGGACCATAAGTAAAAAATCCGATTAGACCTATAAAGATGAAATCAAGCAGGCTTGAGCCGTTAATTTTAATGACGTTTACGAGTGGTGTACCGACTACTGAATAAAAAACTTTGTCTATGATATTTTCGCCGTTGCCGTTTAAAAATAATCCTGTCAAACAAGTAATTACTCCGCTCAAAAATAAAATATTAATGGGTGTTCTGCGACCTCTGAAAATTTTGTCTGAAAGCAAGCCAGCGCTGATTGTACCGGCAAATCCGAAAAGTGGCAAGCAACTTAATTTTAAAGACGCAAGTTCCAGCGGATTATGTTTGAATTCCACCAAATATTTAATTATCCAGTCTTCTGTGCCAAATCTAATAATATAGACAAAAATATACGCGAACGCTAATGCCCACAATATTTTATTTGTCAATATATATTTTTTCAAAATTTGTACGTAAGATAAAGCGTCATCTTCTGAGTCCAGTTTTTTCTGAGCGTCAGACTTAGGAGCTTCTCTATATTCTTCAATATCAGGTAAGCCGACGCTTGTGGGTTTATCACGTAATTTTTGAAATAAGAGGCATGCGACGAAAATAGCTGTAACTGCAGGGAAATAGAATGCAGCTTGCCAACCGAATTTCGCAATTACAAAACCTGAGAGAATTACAGCTAAAAATGTACCTGTTTGGTGAGATGTCGACCAAAGTGCCCATTTTGTGGCTCTTTCAGAGTTAGAGAACCAATATGTCAATGTTTTAGCGACAGGCGGGAATCCCATTGACTGGAACCAACCGTTTGCGCCCCAAAAGAAAGCCAATATCCATAGTAAAATTGTCGCAGAAGGAAGTCCGAAAAAGGTAAATTTACCGGGGGTAAATACCAAAAAACTTAATGCAAAGAAAATATTAGCCAAAGCTGACAAAATTAATCCTGTCGGTAAAAATTTTCTAACATCTGAGCGGTCTGCTAACATTCCATTTACAAATTTTCCTACTGCATAAGTCAAATAAAGTGAGCTGCCGATAATCCCCAGTTCCAAATTCGAATAATTTAGTTCTGTAGCCATTGAAGGCAAAGCAGCTGCGATATTTTTTTTGCATAAGTAAAAAACTGCGTACCCGATAAAGCAAGATGTAAAAATTTGCAGTCGATAATTGCTGTATGTTTTTTTTACTTCGTCTTTATTTTCTATTTGAGGTTGTGCAGGTGGCTCTTTAAAAAAGTTTAATAAAAAATTTTTCTTTTCAACGCCTGCAGTAGCTGTTTCTCGATCTTGACATTCTTTCATTCTAAATTCTCACTATAAAAACTACTCCTAATTAAATCATAATATAAAAATTTTATTAGATGTAGTTTTATCAAGTAAAATTTACAATGGTTATTTTTTTGTATAAAATCCATTTTCTTCTAGTTTAAGTTTTAATGCGGAATAATCGTAAACCAAAGTGCTTTTAGGTATTGCTTCTACATTTAGGTTTTCAGCCACTATTCTTATATCGCCAGAGGCAGAAACAATTATTATTATAGTATTTTGGTATTGTTTTAAATTTTTTAATTCACGAACGAGCCATTCTCCGGCATGTTCAGGCTCGTAGTCATTTTCCATCTGCAAATCAGTAATTATAATATCATAAGGCGTTTGTAAATTAGCGACGGCAAAATTGTAAGCTTCACTTGCATTTACTGCAGTTTCCATTTCAATATCATCGAATCATTTGTCCAACACTTCTTTGTTTAAATTACGCAAATTGCGCATATCATCGACAACAAGTGCTTTTATTTTCATTCTTTGCCTCAATTAATTTAAATAGTAGTCAGTAGTGATTTTTCGTATGCTTCACTAAAAATTGTGGGTAATTTTTTGTATAGTTTACCTTGAGAATTTGTTGCAACGACTCTTACATTAGCGATTGTGTATATTTGTTCAGTTTTGGTATTTTTAATAATTTGAGTAAAAATCATACTTGTGTTTTTCATTTCACTAATTTTTGTATTGATAGTCAGATTGTCATTAAGCATTGCTGATGATTTGTATCTGACATTAATTTCGACGACTGGTAGGACGATGTCGTTTTGTTCTAATTCTTTTAGTGATAGTCCCATTTTTTCTGAGAGTTCGACTCTGCCCATTTCGAGCCATCGCAAATATGAACCATGCCAGACAACGCCGTATGAGTCAGTATCTGAATAATAAACTTTTACGTTAAAGCTGTGCTGCATGCAATTCTCCTACTGGAATAAATCTTGAATTTTATTTAAAACTTCTTGAGGGTCAAGTTCATTAGAAATTTTGTTCAAGTCATAAGCTATTTGATAAAGTTTTGCAGCTTCAATATTGTCGCCTGTTATAGCAGTTGAACGTGCGAGATTGTAGTACGCCAGAGCGTAATTAGGATTGTAGTGTATAGCTTGAGTAAATAATTCTATAGCTTTTTGAACTCTGCCTAAATCATCTAAATATATAACACCAAGATTGTTGTACGCTATATCATAAGAGGGGTCGTATTTTATAGCTAATTCGTAGTATTTGATTGCTTCTTCAAGAACGCCGCAACCCCAGTATAAATAGCCTAAATTACAATGAATTTTAGCGTTATCAGGTTGTAGTTCCAGCGCTTTTTTGTAAACTAACAAAGCGTTTTCATACTCACTTTTATCATAAAATGCGCTGCCGAGATTTATGTATATGTCTATATCATTAGGTGTAAGAATATAAGCATTTTGGTAAGAAGCGATAGCAGCGTCAATATTTTGTTGATTATTTTGGTATACATAGCCTAAAGTTTGGGCGATAATACTTGTCCATTGGGCATTTGGATTTAATGTGATTGCGTTTTGGTAACATGCGATTGCTTCGTTTGTATTTTCTTTTATGTAAAATAAACTAGCGAGATTGCTATAATACTCAGCAACGAATGGTTGAATTTTAATCAATTTTTTGTAAATGTCCATCGCATTATCGTAGTCGCCTTGTTCTTCGTACGTGCCACAAAGTGAGCGATATGCAGTTACGTTCAATGTATCGAGCCAAATAGCCATTTTGAATTCGCAAACAGCATCACTGTATCTCCCGACAGAGCGGTAGATTTCGCCGAGAATGCAATATAAAAGTACAAATCCCGGCGCTTTTTCCAACGCACTTTGATAAATTTCAATCGCTCTATTTACATCTTTTTTGTGAATACATAGTGCACCGGTAAAGAGTTCCGGTAATATTTTATAATATGAGAAAAATTTGTTTATGCTATTTAAAACATTTTTATCGAAAGGTATAGTAACGAAAGAAAGCAACAATTCTTTCAAGCAAAGCAGCGTTTTATTTAGACATTTTTTTGTTGAAATTTTCAGCAAAATAAAGTATAAAAGGTGAGCACGAGAAGAATGCAGTGGACAAGTTTTGATAGCTTTTTGAACGTAATCAAAAGCAGGTTGAAAATCGTATTTTTTTGAGTAACATTCCGCCAACATGTAGTAGGCATTTGCATTTTTATTATTTTTTTCAAGTGCCAAATTAAAATAATTTATTGCTTTATCGATTTCGTTTTTGTAATAAAAAGCACGACCAAGTTTGCAATATAATTCAGAACTTTCCATACAAGCTTCAAGAGCTCGCTGATATTGAGTTATAGCCTCATCAATATATTGTTTTGCCTGATAAATATCTAAATGCCACTCTAAATACAAATCGCCCAGTTTTGAATGTAAGTCTGCATTAAATGGATTAGCGGGGTCTTTTGCTATTTCATACTGACAAAGCTCAATGGCTTTTTGAATATTACCTTGTCTGTAGATTTTGTCTATATTTTTATTTAACGCTTTTTTTTCGTCAGTTTGATTCATGTTGCATATTTCCTTTTAACATTCTGGATTGAATACCCAAGCAAGTTCTAATAATTTTATCTCTTTGATTTTCGTCTATTTTCGTAAATTCTATCACATATTCACCTTTTTGTGGATTTTTTATTATAGTAACAGAACATTCTGCCGTTACGATTTGATTTTGCGAAAGATACAGGACCATATTGTATTTGTGTTCAAATTCAAGTTTTTTATGACAAATAAATCTTATACCATTGCCACCGATATCCTGAGTTTGTGTTTTAATTCCGTTTTCTCTGTCTAAATCGTCCCTTTCAAACAGTAACATAACAGTACTTAAATTTGCACGAACATATTGACGTCTTTGAATATTTTTATATGTTTGAGGAATTTCGACTTCTAAATGACCATCGAAAGGTGCTGTCATCACGATAGACTCAAGAATATTAATGCCAAAAAATCCATAGGCAAATACACGCAATTCACGTCCTTCATACAATAAAGGCAAATATTTTGCATCAAGTGTCGTTGTGTCAAGAATGAGTGTGTCTTTTTTTATTTGTAAAACCTCACAACTTGCTTGAAATGTCTGCAGCGGTGACTCGGCAAATTCTATTTTAATTTTTGTTCCTATTCTAAACAAATTTTTATCCTTTTACAGTTCACTCAAATACTCATGTGGGGCTAATATAGAAAGCACTGCATTTTCATTTAAGTATTTTTTTGCAATATTTTGGATATCTTCTTTTTTCACTTTTTTGATTTTTTCAATCAATTTACTTTCATAATCATAACCAAGATTTTCAATTTCGTACAGTCCTGCCATGTTTGCTTGTTGCATATTGGTTTCTGTTAAAAATAATCGTTTACCGATAATGCTGTTTTTTGCATTTTCAAGTTCTAAATCTGAAACTAATTCTGTTTTTATTTTATCTATTTCTTCTTTAAATCCAGCCAGAGCAACTTTAATATTTTTCGGCTCTGTTCCTATGTAAACACTAAAACAAGCGCCTTTTGAGTATGTTTCATAGTTGCTTCGAACTGTATAAGCGAGCCCTTTTTTGTCACGTAATTCTAAAAACAATCTTGATGACAAACCGCATGCGCCGAGTAGGCACTATCCAACCTTGCAGGACTTGTGCTTGTGCTGCATCATTTTTTTCTATTTTTACAACTTCTTTTTTTTGTGTTTCCAACAGAACTATACTGTTTTTATTTTCAGTGTCTTGAGTTAGACCTGAAAAATATTTTTCCAGCAGTCCGATAATCTCTTGTTGGTCTTTATCTCCAACGACAGTAATCGTTTTATGTGAATTCAAAATAACATTTTTGTAGGCTTCTTCGATATCGTTTATTTCGATGTTATCGACGTTTTCTAAAATTTTTGTATAGGTATTACCGTAAAAATGGTTTTTGAATATAGTTTTATAAAAATTGTCAGAAGCGCTGGTTTTAGGTGAATCCAATTCTGCTGTCAATTCTCCTTTTATTTTAAATACTTCTTTATTTAGGTCTTTAAAAGTTGAATTTTTTATTATGTCAGATAATATTTCGAGTCCTTTTTCGAAGTCTTCATTTAAACATAGCAAACGAAATTTGAAATAATCGTATTTCATTTCGCTTGTACATTCAATAGCGTTTCCTTCAAGTGACTCAGCTATTTCTTCAGCTGTGCGGCTATGAGTTCCTTGCATGAATAATCTATTCATCAGAGTATAAACGCCGGCTTTCTTTTCAGGCTCATTAATTGCAAAATAAAAACATAAAGCTATTCTTGGAGTGTTTTTGTTTATCTTAATTATTGTATCTATATTGTTGACTAATTTTACTTTTTCCATTTTAAATCCTTTATTAATATTAATTTGGCATGTTCGGTTCAAGTACTGCAATTGTAGCTTTATTGAAACTTAAATAATTTTTAGCAGCCTGCAGTACATTCTCGATAGTAATCTGTGACAGAGTATCTAAGTAACCATTCACTAGCGTTAAACCATTGCAAACAGTGACGTAATGACCTATATGATCCGCTATATCTGAAACTGTTTCAGTGTTTTCAGCAAATCGAGCTTCCAATTTCTTTTTAGCTTTTAAGAACTCATTTTCTTTTATTCCACAGTCGATAATTTTTTGAATTTCGTTTTTTATTAATTCAATAGCTTTATCTTCTTTATTTGGGTTAAAATTTGCTTCTATTAAAAAAGTTCCGCCGTCTTTAAAGCTGTAATAATCAGATAAAAGCAAGTTAAAAATAGGTTCTTCCGCCTTTTCTATTAAATTTTGATAAAGTCTTGAACTTTGACCTTCACCTAAAATTATATTTAAAATATCAGCGAGAATAGTCCCTTTTAAATCAGCTGCGCAGGGGCACAAAAAACCGATTATCAAAAAAGATGTGTTTATATTAGCAGAACTTTTCTCATAGACAACATTTTCGTGCGGCGTATCTAATTTGTAATGCGTAGTTTGTGTGCATTTACGACCTTGAAAATCAAAAGCCTTTACAACTTTTTCACAAACAGTATCTTCATCAAAGTCACCTACGATAATAGTCGTCATGTTATTTGGCGAATAGTATTTGTTGTAATAATTATTTATCGTTTCACGAGTAACACTCGAAATTACTTCAGGAGTGCCGATTACATCACGTTTGTATGGGTGATTTTTATACATGTTTTTGTTCATCATGTTGTAAATTTTTGACCAAGGTTGGTCATTTCTCATATTTATTTCTTCAATAACTACATGTCGCTCACGTTTTTGTTTCACATTCGTATCGTTCAATTCAAACGGCAAGCCTAACTCCTCATCAGGAAAAATCGGATTTAACATCATGTCGGCATGTAGTTCAATAGTTTCGTATAAATTCTCGCAGTTCTCGCCTTTTGGTAAAGTTACATAATAAAAAGTATAATCTTTCCAAGTAGCCGCATTCACTATTGCGCCTTTTGCTTCTAAAAATTTATCAAATTCACCTGCAGCATGATTTTTCGTGCCTTTAAACATAACGTGCTCAACAAAATGTGAAATACCTGTTATTTCATCATTTTCGTTTATCGAACCTGTTTTTATCCAAGTTGAAACATTTACCATCTCGCCGTCTTTATGTGCAAGAACTATATTATGACCGCATTCTCTTTCTATTAAAATCAAAGGTCTTGTTAAAAATGGGTAGTTTATTTCTGTTTTTTTTATCTTTTGCATTGAATTACCAACCTATACTATATATAACTCTAAAATATTGTACCAAATTTTTGTCTTATAATCTAATTTTTTTTAATTAATTTACAAATATGTACTAGATAATATTTCCGTTGTATAATTGAAATCGTAAGAGTGAGGTTTAAGATGGAAGATAATTGTATTTTTTGTAAAATTGCACAAGGAATTATTCCTTCAAAATTTGTTTATGAAACGGACAATATTTTTGTGGTTAATGACATAAATCCGAAGGCGGAAACGCATTTGTTGGTAATTACGAAAGAACATTATTCGGATTTAAATTGTTTAGAAGACCGAGAATTAATGTCAGATTTGTTTCTAGCTGTGAAAGCTGTCACCAAAAAGCTCGGGATTAAAGACTATCGTACGATTATTAATACAGGCAAAGGCGCAGGGCAAGAAGTCTTTCACATTCATATTCATGTTCTTGCAGGAAAAATGAATACGCCATTGGTTTAGAAATATGACGTATTTATAAATTAAAAAAACGAGTATAATTTATATAAAAAGTGAGGCAAACTGTCATGAAAAGAGTAATTACGATAATTTCAATATTCTGTGCGTTAACATCATTTTGCTGCGCAGACGATAATTGGGTCGCAATACAATATTTTCAACAAGGTCAAAAATATTTTGACAATTATCAGTATTCAAGTGCAATCACTGAATTTAAAAAAGCTCTGAGAACTACGCCTAACGGCAGAGAACAGCGTGTTGCCTTAATAAATACTTATTTGGCTCGAGCTACCTATTACAATGATAAAACGCAAGAGTATGCGAAAGCTTTGGACGATTTGCGCTCTGCTTTATTTTACATAAAATATTATGATGACAGTCCGCTTGACGGACAAATGTCTGAAGCAGCTACTAAAGCTGAACACAATATCGGCGTTTTTATGCAACAATTAAATATTTCGACAACTCCTGCAAATAGATTTCGTATAGCAAAACAGTTACGAGTCGCCGGGAATTTTTCCGCTGCAGCTACTGAATTTCAATACGCAGTGCTCGACCCTAAATTTCAAAAAGATAGTTATATCTCGCTCGGAGACATTTCAAACGTTCTAAATATGGATGAAATGGCTGTAAAATATTACACTGCAGCTTTAAAATTCGATGATAAAAATGCAAATGTTCATTTAAAATTAGCTCGAGCTTATGACAATTTGGACAAAAACCAACAAGCGACACATGAATATAATTTAGCGTTGGTTTATAGTGATAATTCTGCTGATATTTTGAACTCGTTGGAAAAAGTTTGGCTCGAAAAATCAGAAAAATATCCGAACGATGCGGAAATTCAATCGAACTTAGGTGCTGTATACCAAAAAAAAGGAGATTTTACAGCAGCTCTCACTCAATACAAACGTGCTGAAAGCCTAAATCCTGCAAACGTTAATACAAAATATAACTTAGGTACACTTTATCAGCAACAAAAAAATTATCAAGCTGCATTGGCTGCTTATGACAGCGTTTTACGTGATTATCCTCAAAACGCTTTTGCTCATTATTACAAAGCTCAATGTCTGAGAGATTTGGGTAATAAACAAGAAGCAATATCTGAATATAAAATAGCTTTGACATTGACCCCGAACATTGGCACTGCTAAATCAGAGCTATTTTCACTAATGAAAGACTCAATGACTAACGAGGAAATTTTGCAGTACATGTACAAAACCGTACAGGCTGACCCGAATAATCCTGATTTATATTACGAGTTTGCACTTGAATTGCACAAAGCAAACAAACTTAGCGATGCAGTGACATTTTATAAGGACACTATCAAACTTGACCCTAAGTACTCGGAAGCTTACTTAAATTTAGCTCAAACTTATAAACAATTGTCGAAATTTGATGATGCGCTTGCTACTATGGAAGCTGCAAAAAAAGTTTTGCCGAATGATAATGAAATTACTAAGTATTACAACACTTTAAAAGCTGAAAATGTGAATATTGTCTACAATGATGCGCTGAAATTCTTTAATGAAGGCAATTACACAAAAGCGATTGAAAAATATTTAACGGTGCAACCTGAAACAACTGAGGCTTTGATAGGCTTAGCAGCTTGTTACCAAAAAATGGATAACAACAAAATGGCAATTCAATATTATAAAAAAGCCTTTAACTTAGACCAAAAAAATGTCGAAATTGCTAGTTATATCGCTACTTTATCATATAGTATAGACAATTTTCCTGATACAGAAGTTTATGCGAAAAAAGTGCTGGCTCTAGAGCCGACAAATCAAGATGCAAAAGAATTGATATCTCTTTTGAATGACGAAAAGTTGACAAAAGAAATAGATAAAGCACTTGAATTATATGACCAAAAAAAATATGTTGAAGGAATTTCAGTCATCAACTCCGTCATCGTCAAAGACGGAAAAAATGCAAATGCGTATTATTACCGTGCAATGTTTTATGACGCACAAAAAAAATATGATTTGGCATTAAAAGATTACCAATTGGCATATCAATACGACCCTGAAATGATTGTAGCTGTTTATTCACAGGCGGTGGTTTATGATAATTTGGATAAATACAAAGAAGCTAATCAAACATTTAAAAAATATTTATCACTTTGCACAAATGAAAATGAATACACTGAGTACGTTAAACAACGTTTGGCTGAGCTAAAAGCCTATGATTAAACATAAAAATGCTTCTTCAAAAATTAAAATCGGCGAATTGGAACTGAAAAGTAATGTTGTAGTTGCTCCAATGGCTGGAATAACTGACACAGTATTGAGAAAACTTGTTAGAGAATATTCTCCAAATTGCTTGTTGACGACGGAGATGTTAAGCTCAGAAGCGCTTGTAAATAAGCCGTACGGAACAATTTTAGAATATAGCGAAGTCGAACATCCACTGTCTTTTCAGATTGTCGGTCACAAACCTGATATTATGCTGAAAGCTGCTAAAATTGTTGAAAACAAAGCTGATATTATTGACATAAACATGGGCTGTCCAGTGAACAAAGTTGTAAAAGGCACTGACGGTTGTGCACTAATGCGTAATCCTGAATTAGCAGCAACGTTAGTGAAAACGCTGAAAGATAATATTTCTAAGCCGATTACGGTTAAATTTCGTTTGGGCATAAATCAAGAAAGTAAAAATTATATTGAATTCGGTCAATTGATGCAATCATCAGGAGCTGACGCAATTACCATTCATGGGCGGACGAGAGTGCAAATGTATAGCGGTGAAGCTGATTGGCTCGCAATTGCAGAATTGAAAAAAAATGTGGATATTCCGGTTTTTGCAAATGGCGATATCGTTGATATCGAAAGTGCAATTGAATGTCAAAATATTACAAATGCTGACGGACTAGCGATTGCTCGTGGTATTCTGGGAAATCCGTTTTTGATTAATCAAATAGAGCGCTACTTTTTAACAGGTGAAATAGTACCTGAGTTGTCTTTCTACGAGAAAATGCAGCTGTTAAAAAAACATTTGAACGAAGAAATTGCGTTAAGAGGCGAAAATGTTGGAATAAAATTCTTCAGAAAATTTTATTCTTACTACATAAAAGGCATAAACGGAGCGTCAGGAATTAGAAATCTTTTGGTGACAGAAGAAAATTACGATAAAATAATTAGTGTGATTGATGAAATAAGTACATATGAGTGCAAAAAAGATGTGTAATTCGAAAAATGTTGAGAAAAATTTTTATACTTATATAATCTTAACTGTGAACAATAAGTTATATTGCGGTTATACCGATGACGTCGAAAGACGCTTTGCACTGCACAAATCAGGTAAAGCTGCGAAATTTACGAGAGCAAATAAACCGTTAAAAATTGTTTATAAAAAGGAATTTACAACTAAAAGTGAAGCAATGGCAGAAGAATGCAGAATAAAATTGCTTTCTCGGAAAAAAAAGGAAGAATTATGTACATTTTAGAAGTTATAGCAAAATTGTTGCAGGAACAAAGAAATAAAAAGAAACAAATAATGCCCGAAGACGAAGGCGAAAACTACGAAAAATGTGAACACATTTTTGTGCCGGTAGATAGTACCGGCGATACATTAGCCTGTTCAAAATGTGGACTGGCTGTGAAAAAGAATAAACTTCTAAAACCGAATAATTTTTTTGGAAAACGCAAAAAATAAATATTTGAGCTATATTTTTTGTTTTTGCTATAATTGGTAATGTTAAAGACATGGAAACTCGAGGTTATAATGAAAAGTAAAAAAATGTTGTTTATCGCTATTTTAACGATAGTTGTATTGAGCGTTTTAGCGATTTTGAACAAGCCTACAAAATTAGGTCTTGATTTGGTAGGTGGTTCGAGATTGGTGCTTGAAGCTCAAACGACAGCAGATGTTACAAAAATAACTCCTGAAATTATGGACAGTTTGCAGTACACAATCGAAAATCGTGTGAACGCTTTGGGTGTAGCTGAAACTACCGTTCAAAAAATCGGAGATAAAAGACTGTTAGTGGAAATACCTGATATAACAAGTCCCGAAAAAGCAAAAGAATTTTTAGGAGAAACGGCAGAACTGGAATTTAAAAAACCAATAGTTATGCCTAACGGTGAAAATTCATGGATTTCGACAGGTTTAACAGGTCGTAATTTGGAAAGTGCTACTTATAATCCTGATACAACAGGTTATGCAGTTTCTATTACATTTGATAAAGAAGGTACTAAATTGTTTTCTGATTTGACTTCACAATTAGTCGGGAAACCGATGGCTATATTCTTCAATGGTGAGTTAAAATCATCTCCTGTAGTGCAAACAGTGATAACAGGCGGTCAAGCTCAAATTACTGGCAATTTTTCTGTAGAAGAAGCAAAAGAAATGGTAGATTTGCTTAACGCAGGTGCGTTGCCTGTGCCTGCAAAAGTTATTGAAGAAAATACTGTAGGACCTACTCTTGGTGCTGACAGTGTTCAAAAAAGCTTGATGGCTGGTGGTCTAGGTCTTGGACTGGTTATGATTGTGATGCTTTTTCTGTATAGAGTGCCAGGAATTGTCGCTGACATTGCACTATTAATTTATGGGTTAATAGTTTTTGCAATATTTAAAACTATACCTGTAACGCTTACTTTGGCAGGCATCGCTGGATTTATTTTGAGTGTGGGTATGGCGGTCGATGCAAATATATTAATTTTTGAAAGAACAAAGGAAGAATTGCGTTCAGGAAGAACGTTATTTACTGCGATAAATGTCGGCTTTGACAGAGCTTTTACGAGCATTTTTGACTCAAATATGACCACAATCATTACCTGTGTTATATCATATTGCTTAGGTACAAGTATTGTAAAAGGGTTTGCTTTAACTCTGGCTATAGGGGTAATAATAAGTATGTTTACAGCAATCACGGTAACTAAAAACTTTATGCACTTGTTATTCGGCGCCGGTCAATTGACTCATCCTAAATGGTTCGGCATTAATCCAGATGAAATTAATAAAGCGTATGATGTAGAAGAAACAAAACGTGAAAAAGCCAAATTTGGCGTTTTAGACTAATAGATTGATAAATTAAGGAGATAAATAAATGATTAATCCTGTTACTCATAAAAAAGAAATAATAGACGTAGTAAAATATAGAGGCTTGTGGATTGCGTTATCCGTTTTGTTGCTGATTCCGGGAATAGTTGCGATGGTATATTCTTCGATAACTTATGATAATCACCTTCCGTTTCGTGTAGGTATTGATTTTGTCGGAGGCTCTATATTTCAGTATTCTGTTGACAAAGAAGTTTCAGAAGCTGATATAGCTAATATTCGAGGGAATTTATTAAAAAATAAAGTTGAATCGCCTGTGATTCAAGTCTTACATTCTGCTGATTTAAACAAAGACAAAACAGTCGAAGACTCGGAGAAAATTGAATCAATTATTTCTATAAGAACTAAATTCGTTGAAGATGAAAAAATGAATATTAAGGACGCTGTTGGTGCGTCAGTGCAAAGTATTTTCCCTAAATCTGAAGTTGTCAGCGTCAGCTCAATCGGACCTACTTTAGGAAGTGAGCTATTTAAAAATTCAATGATAGCCCTATTGTTAGCATTTGTAGGTATCGTAG
>CAZTVM010000029.1:6653-18638 GCA_964617065.1 uncultured Muribaculaceae bacterium | reverse complement strand
TATTACGTTTCGTCCTTTAGGTCCAAGTGTTACTTTTACTGCATCTGCTACTGCGTCTATTCCTTTTAATAAGCCTTTTCTCGCTTCTTCATTATATACAATTTTCTTTGCCATAATTATTTCTCCTTAAATATTGTGCTAACTACTCAATTACGCCAAGAACATCTTTAATAGATAAAATCTTAAATGTCTGGTCATTTACTTTTACATCGGTACCTGCATATTTCGCAAAAAGTACCATTTCACCGACTTTTACTTCCATCGGCTCTTTTTCGCCACTGTCGAGAATTCGTCCTGTGCCTACAGCTACGATTTCACCTTTTTGCGATTTTTCTTTTGCTGAATCAGGTATAAATATTCCACCTGATGTTTGGTCTGTATCTTCTACAACCTTTACTACTATTTTGTCTGATAACGGTCTAATTGCCATAATTTTTCCCTCCATAAATTTATGTATCTTACTTTTTATACTGACATCATATAACAAACTTTTCTTCTTTATTTGAAAGTTAATAAAAAATTAATTATTTAATGTTGCTACTTCTCTCATAACAAACTTAAATCCACATTCCAATCAAACAATTATCTTATCTTTAAATTCTTCAGAAATTTTCAATAAAAAACTCCCGGAAATGGATTCGAACCACTATCAGAAAATCCAGAGTTTTCTGTCCTGCCATTAGACGATCCGGGATTGTTATAAAAAAAAGACATCTCATCTACGATGTCTTTTTTAAATGGCTCCTCGGGTGGGACTCGAACCTACAACCCTTCGGTTAACAGCCGAATGCTCTGCCATTGAGCTACCGAGGAATAACTCATATATTTATTATAGCAACAAAAGTTTTATTGTTAATACTTTTTTTTAATAAAAGAATGACGCTTATTTACGTCATTCTCTATTTTATTACATTACTAAATATAGCTAAAATATAATATACATGCTTTAAACTATACCTTGAGCCATCATAGCTGCTGAAATTTTCTTAAACGCAGCTATATTTGCGCCTGCAACATAGTTTTTTGGCATACCATATTCATTAGCCGCTTTTTCGCATTCAGCAAAAATATTTGTCATGATTTGGTCTAATTTTTCATTTACTTCGTCAAACGTCCATGAATATCTCATGCTGTTTTGTGACATTTCTAATGCTGATGTAGCTACACCACCTGCATTTGCTGCCTTTGCAGGTGCAAAAAGTACATTATTAGCTTGAAAATAATTTATAGCGTCAATATTACAAGGCATGTTTGCACCTTCGCCAATTGCGAATGTTCCGTTTGCAACTATTTTTTTTGCTTTTTCAAGGTCTATTTCATTTTGTGTGGCGCATGGCAAAACAATATCTGCTTTAACATCGAATATTGTTGCTTTTGTCGTCTTTGTATCATAATATTTCGCTTCTGGATGATATGTCATGTATTCTTTTATACGTTGACGATTAACTTCTTTGATTAACTTAATTTTATCGAGGTCGATACCGTTTTCATCATAAATATATCCGTTAGAATCGCTCATAGCGATAACTTTTGCACCATATTCAGTAGCTTTTTCCGCTGCATAAATAGCTACATTGCCTGAACCTGTTATAACAACTTTCGTTCCTTTTAAAGATTTATTATTTGCATTCAGCATTTCACGCATGTAGTACAATAAGCCATATCCGGTAGCTTCAGTTCTCGCTAATGAACCGCCGTATGCAATACCTTTACCTGTTAAAACTCCTGCTTCATACTGGTTTTTAATCTTTTTGTATTGACCTAACATATATCCGATTTCTCGTCCGCCTACACCTATATCACCTGCCGGTACGTCTAAAAAATGTCCTATATGACGTTGCAATTCATTCATAAAGCTTTGACAAAATCTCATGACTTCGTTATCTGATTTCCCTTTAGGGTCAAAATCACTTCCGCCTTTACCACCGCCTATCGGCAATCCTGTTAAAGCGTTCTTGAAAATTTGTTCAAACGCTAAAAATTTCATAATGCTTTGGTTAACGCTGGGATGAAAACGCAAGCCGCCTTTATATGGTCCTATTGCGCTGTTAAATTGAATACGATAACCTCTGTTTACTTGTACATTTCCATTATCATCTATCCATGGAACTCTGAATGTTATAATCCTTTCTGGTTCAACTAAACGACTCAATAAATTTGTTTTTTCAAAGTCCGGATTTTTACTGACTACTGCGTCTATTGTTGATAAAACTTCTTCCATAGCTTGTAAAAATTCGGGTTCACTTGCATTTTTTTCTTTTGTTGCTGCTACAACCTTGGCTAAATAATCATTCATTTTTTCTCTCCATTGTATTTGTTTCTGCCTTGCAGATTATAGCATGATTTTTTTTTATACTTTTTTAACTTTATAAATTTTTAATATCGACTATAAGTGCAGCTTGATGTTATTAGCGCATAAACTAATAGGTCTAACTTATTGAACTTGATTGTTCATTTAAAGGCTAAAACTGAGTTAATATTTCGTTACAAAAAGAATAAGAATTTTAATTGTAACGATTACTTAATAATTTAAAAAAAAAGTGTATAACTTTTTTTTGTTGATATTTGTATCCATAGAACATGATAGATAGCTTTTCTGAAAGGAACAAAAGTTATGGAAATAAAAAATAATCAAGAATTACATCTTGGACTCGGAACTGCAGTTGTCGGTGGAGCGGTAGGTGCTGTTGCAGACGCTGTCAAACAGCACAATTATTTAAAAGATATCGATGGATGTCTAGCGAAAGCGCACATTTGATAAATACGAAAGAAATATTGTAACTCTTACCGGTGAAAAATCTACTTTCTTTGGAAGTATTAAGAAGAAAGGGTATGAATTTATGCAAGGTTTTTCTAAAAAGGCTGTTGAAGAATTAAATGCATTAAAAACCAGTGGTAATGCTAAATTTAATTATGGTGAATTAGCTAAAAAAGGTGGAAAATTCTCAGCAGCAGCTGCTGGTGTATATGTAGCTTACAAAGGCATACAAAGCATATTTAATGGTCAATAAAGATTTTACATAGGCAAAGGTCGAAAGTTGATGGCTTTCGACTTTTTCGCTGTATAAAACTTTATGTTAGTGATTGGATATCAACGGATACATGCTCGGCAAAATCTGTTTGTAAATCAGTAGCCAATTCGTTTGATGAATTAACCCAAAAAGTAGAAGAAGTAAGAATTTTTACTTCTTTGTCGCCATTTTTTATTTTGAGTATAAGGGGGTCATCGCCTTTATGCTCTAAAATTAGGTCTTTTAATTTAACTAATCCCTCAAAAGATACGGCTTCGTCAATATTGATTGTGACTAAATTGCTGTTATCTACCGGTTTTACCGTGTTTACGACAATATTAAATTGTTCTTCATCTTGGCGTTGAATTTTACCTGAAATAATAACTTTTTGTTCGGCGACTAAAAATGAATTAAACTCCATCAAAGTTTTGTGAAAAGCAACAAATTCAACTTGACCTGTCAAATCTTCAATGATTCCTGCCTTTAAGAATTTTGTAGGGTCTTTTTTTGTAGGTATTTGTCGTACCTGCGAGATTAGACCGCAAATAGTAACCATTTTTTCGTTAGGCATTTCAGACAACTCGCTGATAGTATGCGAAGTTAAAAACGGCAAAGCTTCACGTATACTGCTTAAAGGGTGACTCGTGACGTAAAAACCAAGATACTCTTTTTCAAAAGTTTGAATGACTTTGTCGGGATATTCCTCATCAGTGCCGCTGAGGTTGAATGTAATATCTTCACCTGCTGACTGGTTAAGTGCTGCGAAAAGGCTCGTTTGACCATTAGCTTTTTGGGCTTGTTCTCTGGTGCAATGGTCAACGATATAATCTAAATTTTCTATCAACTGTTTTCTGCTTGTTTCTATAGATGAAAAAGCGCCTGCTCTGATTAAACTTTCTAAAATTCTTTTGTTAAGAAATTTAGAGTCAATTCTTGTACAAAAATCTTTGAATGATTTAAAAGGTTTCGATTTCCGTTCTTCTTCTATTTGTTCGATTACTGCGCCACCGACATTTTTTATAGAAGCGAGTCCAAAACGAATAGTTTCGCCGTCAGGCGTGAATACCGCCAATGAGCTGTTTATGTCAGGTGCAAGAACTTTTATGCCAATTTTTTGACATTCTGCTATGTATAACTGCGTTTTATCTTGGTCAGAATTAACGCTCGATAAAAGCGCCGCAAAATATTCAATAGGATAGTGAGCTTTTAAATACGCTGTTTGGTAAGCGACGAAAGCGTATGCTGCAGAGTGTGATCGGTTGAAACAGTATTCAGCAAATTTTTCAATTTGTTCAAACAGTTCAGTAGCAGCTTTTGGCGTCATGCCATTTTTGCCTGAGCCTTCGATGAATTTTTCTTTTTGTTTTGCCATTTCATCGAGTTTCTTTTTTCCCATCATTCTACGCACCATGTCTGCTTGACCTAGCGTGTACCCTGCTAAAACTTGGAATATTTGCATAATCTGTTCTTGATATACAATAGTACCGTATGTATCTTTCAGTATAGGCTCAAGTAATGGGTGGGCGTAAGTAATAGCCTGTCTGCCGTGTTTGCGTTCTACGAAATCTTTTACCATGCCTGACTCTAGTGGTCCGGGACGGAATAATGCGACTAAAGCGCCTAAATCTTCAAATACGCTCGGACGTAAGTCTCGCACTAGTTTTTTCATTCCTGAGGATTCTAGTTGAAATACCCCATCTGTGTTGCCTTTCGTGAGTAGATTATATGTGTCAGCATCGTCGAGTGGAATTTTATTTATGTCAAAAACTGTTTGAGTTCGTAATTTTATAAGTTTTAAGGTGTTGTCAATAATAGTAAGGTTTCTTAGCCCTAAGAAGTCCATTTTCAGCAGACCTAATTTTTCAAGATTAGCCATTGGGTATTCTGTGATAATAATGCCATCTTTTGAAGGTTGAACCGGTACGACTTGGTCTAAAGGTACATGCGAAATAATTACACCCGCTGCGTGCATGCCGATATTATATTTTAGCCCTTCGATAGCTAAAGACATATCAATAAGCTTTTTTATTTGAGGGTCAGTGTCGTACAGCGCTTTGAGCTCCATGCCTTCTTTAAGGGCGTCATTGATTTTAGTTTTAGGTGCCGCCGGAATCATTTGTGCAAGTTTATTTGAAGTGGCATAAGGAATATCGTAAGCCCTCGCTACACTTTTCACAGCATTTCTTGCAGCTAATGTTCCGAATGTTATTATTTGACAAACTCTGTCAGCGCCGTATTTTTCGCTTACATAGTCTATAACTTTTCCTCTTTTTTCAACGCAAAAATCTATGTCGACATCAGGCATGCTTATACGTTCTGGATTTAAAAATCTTTCAAACAGTAAATTGTGGTACATGGGGTCAATATCAGTAATTCCTAGTGAATAAGCTACAATGCTACCTGCAGCAGAACCACGACCTGGTCCGACAGGAATGTCATGTGTTTTTGCGTAATTTATAAAGTCCCATGTGATTAAAAAATATGCTGAAAAACCCATCTGTTCAATAATTTTTAGTTCGTATTTATAACGGTCTTCTATTGTTTGAGTAATTTCTCCATAGCGAGCTTCAAGACCTTCACGAACTTTAAAGTCGAGATAAGAATCAACTGTATGATTCGCAGGTACTTCATAGTGTGGTAGTGGAGATTTCCCCATTTCGAGTATTAAATGACATTTTTCAGCAACTTCAACGGTATTCGCCATTGCAGCATCAAATGTTTCAGTATCGAGCCAACTAAAAGCGTCACGCAATTCACTTACTGTTTTTATATAAAATTCGTTGTTAGGGAACCGAAAACGGTCAGCTTCTTCTTTTAGTCGTCCTGTTTGTATGCACAGTAATGTGTCATGCCAGTCAGCGTCCTCTTTTTTAGGGTAGTGGCTGTCGTTTGTTATAACCAGTTTTATGTCTAATTCTTTAGCTATTTTGATTAATTCAGGATTAGACATTTTTTGTTCAGCTAAGCCATGGTCTTGTATTTCAATGTAATAATCGTCTTTAAAAATTTCTTTGTATTTTTTAGCAACTTCTCTAGCTTTTTCGTTGTTACCACGAACTACATTGCGGGCAACTTCACCTTGAATACAAGCAGACAAGCATATCAAGCCCTCACTGTATTGTTCAATAAGTTCAGGTGTAATTCTTGGTTTGTAGTAAAAGCCTTTAACATGAGAGATACTGACGAGTTTAACTAAATTTTGGTAGCCTATCTTATTTTTAACTAATAAAACTAAGTGGAAAAGCTCGTTGTTGCCTGCTTCTTTAGTCGATAAATCACCATTGTAAACGTACATTTCACAGCCTACGAGTGGTTTAATGCCTGCGTCTTTAGCTTCAAGATATAATTCAATAGCTCCGTACATGACGCCATGGTCAGTGACCGCAATTGCCGGCATGCCATTTTCTTTTGCAAGCTTGCACAATTCTTTTATCCGAATTGCGCCATCGAGCAAACTGTATTCTGTGTGTATATGTAATGGAACGTATTGTTGCATATTACTAATGTACCACAACGAGAAATTGCATACTTGATAATCTTAATTTATGTAAAGAATTAAATTTGAAATCAACAAAAAAAATTTTTATCAGTATTGTATTAATGTTGTCATTAATTTGAGGATTATAATGCCACGCATTCAAATAATAAATCCACAAACAAATATACAAGTGGTCACAGCTATGGGCGAAAAAAAACAAAACAAATTTAAAAAATTTGTAAGTATTCATCCTTATGAAACTGTTGCAATTGCTACAGTTGTCAGTGGTGCAATTGGTGGTGTTTTAGGCAAAACGATGCCTTTCAGCGAAAATCAATTTATACAACAATCACTAAATAGTAAAGCCGATGCTATACTGTTAGAGGCACATAACTCTTTGGACTTATACACAAATTTGGGTGAAGCAAATAATAAAAAAATAAATGAGGAATTGTTAACAGTTGCAAAAAAGACATTGGGCGAAAAGCAAGTAAATGCAAAAGTAACTCACGCAAATTTAAGAAATATGTTGGTTGAAAATATATCAGAAAAGCTGGTTGATGTGAGAAAATTGTTATCTGTCGATATTTTTAATAAAGTAACTTTAGATTTTCCTGAAGAAAAAATGTTTAAAAAAGCGAAATCAATACCTCAAATAACGGCAGATAAGCACATAGCACTTATAAAATCAGAATTTAGTGAATTACATAAAAATTGGAAAGAAAACAAAATAACGCTAAGTGATGAAATGAAAAATGTAGTAAAATTTATAACGACTAATAACGCTAAAGTCGGTATCTTAACATTTGCTTTTACAGCTTTTGTAGCAAGCAGTTTGCTTACTTTTAACCATAAAAAAAATAAGCAATAATATTTGACATTTTTTTTATAGCAAATACAATAATTAAACAACTGGCAGGAACAATATGAAAATATCAATTGAAAATATAGAAAATTCAAAAAATAGACAAATGAATATTCTTTTTGACGAGTTTATCGAAGAAATACCGACAAAATCGTCAATAAAAGCTGATTTGGTTTTGACAGATTTAATGCAGTCTATAAATGTCGTAGGTGTAATTAATGCCGATTTGATTTTGGAGTGCAACAGATGTCTACAGGATTTCGTGTTAGAACAAAAAATAGAAGTTAACGAAACTTATTATAAAGAAAAACTTTTTAGTGAGTATAAAAACGAAAGAGAGCTTAAAACAGGCTGTTTTGCGGAAGATTTGAATGGTCAAAATGAAATTGATATTACCGATTTAATTTATCAATCTGTAATATTATCTATACCAAATCAGTGTGTTTGTGATATAAATTGTAAAGGGGAAAATATAGATTTAGAAAAATATATGAAACCCGAAAACAGTAATTAATAAAAGTAAAAATAAGAAAAGGACAAAACAAAATGGCAGTACCAAAGAAAAGAACAGGTAAATCAGCACAAGGACACAGACGTTCCAATTGGAAAGCAACAAAAGTTGAGACTACAAAATGCAGCAACTGCGGAGCGTTGGCAATGACTCATACTGTTTGCACAGAATGTGGTTTTTACAAAGGAAAAGCAGTTAGTATAAAATCTCCTCAATACGTAGAAACTACTACGGAAACAGCTAAACCGGCTAAAGCTAAAAAAGCGCCAAAAGCTAAAAAAACAGAAGCTGTTGTCGAAGAAACTACAATGGTTGAAACAGAAGTAGTTGAAACTCCTGTTGAAGAAAAAACTGAAACAGTTGTTGAAGAAGTAGTTGAAAATAAAACAGAAGAAACATCTTCAGACGAAAATAAAACAGAATAATAAGGAAGGATTATGACGAGGATAGCGGTTGATGCTATGGGTGGTGATAATGCACCACGAGAGATAGTAGAGGGTGCAGTTTGGGCTGCGCATGATTATGGTGTGGCTATAGAATTGGTCGGAATGCAAAATGCAATTGAGCGTGAACTCCGACGTATTGAGCGAATAGGTATTACATCAAAAACAAAATCAGGTATATTTAGAGAAGGTCGCATTCGTGTTGATTTGAGCAAGCTCGATATCCAAATAACCCATGCTAATGAGGTTATAGAAATGGGCGAAGCACCCGGACAAGCTATTCGTCGTAAGAAAAAATCATCTATTGTTATGGCTGTTGACTCAGTCGCTAAGGGCACATCAGATGCTTTAATTGCTGCCGGTTCTACAGGCGCAGCTATGGCTGCGAGTTTATTTGGATTAGGACGAATTCCCGGCATTGAAAGACCTGCAATTGCTTTGACTCTGCCTACAATGAAAAAACCTTTCGTATTGCTTGATGCAGGCGCTAACAGTCATTGTACTCCTGAAATGCTTTACCAATTTGCTTTGATGGGGACGACTTTATCTAAAAATGTTCTTGGCATTGATAATCCTAAGGTCGGACTGCTCAATATCGGAGAAGAAGCCGGTAAAGGTAACGAATTAACTCAAGGCACTTATAAATTACTTGAAGAACATCAAGACAAATTGAATTTTATTGGTAATATTGAAGGCAAAGAAATATTTTTTGGCGATTGTAATGTCATTATTTGTGATGGTTTTGTCGGCAATGTTGCTTTGAAAATTATCGAAGGTTCTTCTACTATGCTGTTTAATATGATTCAACAAGAGTTTACAACCGACATTATTTCAAAAATTATCGGTCTTTTAGCAAAACCTTTTATGAAAAGAATTTACAAAAGAATAAACTATGAAGAATTTGGCGGTGCATTATTGATTGGTATTCAAGGTATTACTGTAATTTCTCATGGTCGTTCAAAGGCTTATGCAATTAAAAATGCAATAAGAGTCGCAAAAGAAGCTGTTGAAACAGGAGTTAATAATAAAATTTCGGAACTTAGTGAAAGTTGATTTTTTAGATTAATGGATTGATTACAACAATGAGGTGTTTTTTATGAAAAAATTGGCATTTATTTTTCCTGGACAAGGTGCTCAAAATATCGGCATGGGCTTGGATTTGTGCAACAATTCTGCTGCTGCTAAGCGAGTTTTTGATGTTGCTGACACAATTTTAAAAACGAAGATTTCCGAAATTTGCTTTGATGGACCTGATGAAAAATTGAAACTTACAGTAAATGCACAGCCAGCGATACTAGCTACATCGATTGCTGCGTTGGAAGCTTTAAAAGAAAAAATTAATATTGTGCCTGACTACGTAGCAGGACACAGTTTAGGTGAATATTCTGCACTTTACTGCGCTGGTGTGCTAGATATAGAGAATGTTTTAAAAGCAATTCAAAAAAGAGCTATTTTGATGAATGACGCTGCTCAAAATACAAAAGGTACAATGAGCGCTGTTTTAGGATTAAGTTCGGAAAAAGTAGAAGATTGTATAGCGAAAATAGCAGGGCATGGGGTCGTACAAATTGCTAACTATAACTCTGCTGAACAAATTGTTATTACAGGTGATGTCGATGCGGTAAACTTATCTCATACTGTGTTGAAAGAAGCTGGAGCTAAAAGAGTTTTGCCACTGGCTGTTAGTGGTGCTTTTCACTCTAATTTGATGAAAAATGCAGCTAATGATTTCGTAAACTTTGTTGATACACTAGATATTAAAGAAGCTCAAATTCCGGTTATTACAAATGTCGACGCAAATGTGACTACTAAAATTTCTGATTTTGAGAAAAAAATGCCAAAACAAATTTGTTCATCAGTTTTTTGGTTGCAAACTATTCAATTAATGATTGCGAATGGTGTTGATACATTTGTTGAGATAGGCCCTGGTAAAGTCTTATCAGGATTGAATAAGAAAATTAATTCTGAAATAACAACATATAATGTATATGACATGGCTACTTTGCAGTCTACAGCAGATGCTTTAGCCCTACAAAAGGTATAGGAGAAAATTACAATGAATGATAATAAAAAAGTTGCTTTAGTTACAGGCGGTTCGAGAGGTATTGGTAGAGCATGCTCAATAGAGCTCGCTAAAGCTGGTTATGATGTCATTGTTAATTATGCAGGGAATGAAGTCGCAGCGAATGAAACTGTTGAAGAAATAAAAAAAATAGGGCAGAATTCGATTGCAATGCGTTTTGATGTATCAGATAGTGAAGCTGTAAACGCTGCTGTATCGGCTATATTTGAAAAATTCGGTAGAATTGATGTATTGGTTAATAATGCAGGTATTACAAAAGACGGATTGTTTATAAGGATGCCCAAAGACTCTTGGGAAGCTGTTATTAATACTAATCTGAATGGCGTATACTATGTTACACAGCCGATATCGAAGATAATGATTAAACAAAGAAGTGGTTGTATAATTAATCTTTCAAGTGTTTCTGGCCTCTACGGCAACGCTGGTCAAGCCAATTATTCTGCAGCAAAGGCGGGTATTGTAGGTTTAACAAAGTCATTAGCTAAAGAGTTGGCTTCAAGAAATATAAGAGTCAATGCAATTGCGCCCGGATTTATTCAGACAGACATGACAAATGGTTTGGATACCGAAAAAATACTAGAGCATGTACCTTTGAAAAAATTGGGTACACCTGAAGATATAGCTAAATGTGTAAAATTTTTAGCAGATGATGCACCGTATATTACCGCACAGGTTATAGGGATTGATGGTGGTTTGGTGATATAATATTTTACAGTTTTGTAAAATATTTTACAAAATTATTTTAAGTTAGTATAATAGTTACATAGTAAATGTGAATAAAATAAAATAGTTAAAAATCAAAAAGAGAGGTAAAAAATTATGAGTACATTAGACAGAGTAAAAAAAGTAGTTGTCGATCAATTGAGTGTAGACGAAACTTTAATTACACCCGAAGCAACTTTCACAACAGATTTGGGTGCAGACTCTTTAGACATCGTAGAATTAGTTATGGCTTTTGAAGAAGAATTCGGCTGTGAAATCCCTGATGAAGAAGCTGAAAAAATTTCTACAGTTCAAGATGCTGTAAATTATATTGATTCTCATTCGTAGTTAATAAAATAAAAAAATAATTGCGAGGATAATATTAGGTTTTACCTTGATTATTGTATCCTCGCATTATTTTTACTTAAATAAGGAAAAATAATTATGGCTAAAAAACGAGTAGTTGTAACAGGCATAGGTGCAGTGACGCCCTTTGGTGTAGGTGTTGATGTTTTATGGGAAAATATCAAAAACGGTAAAAGTGGTATCTCCACAATTACAAAATTAAATTTAGAGGAGCATACTGTACATATAGCAGGTGAAGCTAAAAATTTCAATGAAGCAGATTTCGTTGAGCCAAAAGAAGTCGGTCGTACGGATAGATTTATTATATTGGGTTTAGCCGCAGCGGAAGAAGCTGTCAAAAATTCCGGTTTAGATATAAAAAGCATGAAAGACCCTTACAGAGTAGGCGTACTGGTAAGTTCTGGTGTGGGTGGCTTTAAAACATTTGAAACAAATTATGATACAATGAAACGACGTGGCTATCCAAAGTGTTCGCCATTTTGTGTTCCTAATATTATTCCTGATATGGTAGCCGGCAGAATTTCGA
>CAZTVM010000029.1:0-6643 GCA_964617065.1 uncultured Muribaculaceae bacterium | reverse complement strand
AAGATAATTTCTATCTTTGCACGCTCAAATGCCAACAGAATTTCGATGAAATACGGTGCGAAAGGTATAAACAAAGGTATTGTTTCAGCCTGTGCAACATCAGGTCATGCTATTGGTGATGCTTTTCGTGCTATTCAGTGGGACGAAGCGGACGTTATAATTACTGGAGGAGCAGAAGCAACTATTTGTAATTTAGCGCTTGGTGCATTCACCGCAGCGAGAACCTTATCGAAAAGAAATGATGAGCCTGAAAAAGCCAGCAGACCTTACGATAAAGACCGTGATGGTTTTGTTATGTCAGAGGGTTCTGGCGTTTTGATTTTAGAAGAACTTGAGCATGCTAAAAATAGAGGCGCTAAAATTTATGCGGAAGTCGTTGGTTATGCTCAAACAGGAGATGCCTACGATATAGTTGCGCCGGATCCCGAAGGCAAAGGTGCTATTAAGGTGATGCAGCTTGCATTAGCTGTTGCTGCAATTAATGCTACTGATATCGACTACATTAACACCCACGGTACAAGTACAGGTTTGGGAGATGTAGCTGAGTCGCAAGCTGTTGCGAAAGTTTTTGGTGATTTGTCAACAAATTCAAATTTACTAGTCAGTTCTACAAAATCTATGACAGGTCATTTGCTTGGTGCTTCCGGTGCTGTCGAGTCGTTGGCTTGTATAAAGGCTATAACTGAAAGTATTGTTCCACCGACAATTAATTTAGACAATCAGGACGATGCTGTCGCTAATTTGAATTATGTTCCGCATAAAGCTGTAAATGCAAATGTAGACTATGCTATGACTAATTCTTTTGGATTTGGTGGGCACAATTGTTCGTTGATATTTAAAAAATATTCTGCTTAATCAATATTTTAATTTTAAAAACGAAAAGCGAGATATTATATCTCGCTTTTCGTTTTAGAATACTATTTATTAAAGTGCTATTTCAGCGCAAATTGGTTTATTCAATTCTGATATCATATTTTTTGTGTTTAAATATTTATTTCTTGATGTTTTACATATATCAGCCACTAAAATTATTTCTTGACAAGAATTAATTGAGTTAACCATTTCCTCTGAAAGTGTTGGTTTTATAAAAATAATATTTTTGTAGTCAGATAATTCCTTCATTAACTCACTATTATCAGAAAAAATGATGACGCCAAAGGCTTTTGCCGTGTTTGTAATTAAAAGAACTTTTAGTTCATCGATGTTATTAAGTCCATATATTATATTTTCCCCAAGGGTATAGTACGAAACTTTTTTGCCAAAAAAGAAATCCCAAAATAAAGCCACAAAAAATAAGAATACAGTGAAAAAAATTGTTAAAGCTGCATTAATTTTTTTGCTAGGTGATGAATATTCAAAACTCTTTTTTAAAACAGGTTCTTTTAATACTACAATGTTAGATGAAGCCTCGGAAAGTCTTTCTACCGATTTAATCCATTCTAATCTGTTTTTTATTTCTTTTAATTTTTCTACCTCAGTAGTTAAAGACACCTGAGCACGTTGGTTTACTTCATATTGTCTAGAGGCACCTGCGACTACAGCACTAGCAGTTCGGCTATAGCCTTTTATTGCTGCAAGCGCACCTACATTTACCCCACTAGCGTCCGGCAATGCAACCGTAGCTCTGGCTGTGCTAATCAATTTATTTACATTTGCGTATGTTTCAGCATACAAATTTTCTAAAAAAGTTTTATCAGTTCCAGCTTTTTTCATGTTAATTTCATGGTTTGAAATTTTATAATTTTTTATAATAGAAGTGACAATTTTATATGCTTTTTCAGGGTCTTTACTAAGATACGTGATTTTTATAATATTTGGTGATTCATTGGATGCTTCGATTTCTATATTTTTCCTTAAAAAAGCGTCTGTAGATATATACTCACCTTTTTTCTTGCCTTTAGTATATATTAAATTATTTTCTTTGATAACTTTATCCATGACCAATGGCGATTTTAGTATTGCAATGTATTCTGCTGTATCAGTGGAAGGCGCTGCCGCTTGGGCTGATATTGAATTTTCGGCAGAATCTGAAAGTACGAATGGGTTAAATTCAGACAAATTGGTACTACTGGTGCTGTTCATCAATATCTCTGCGTCAACTGTGTATTTTTTTGCAGAAAATAATGTAACAAAGAACATGAATACCGCAACGACAATAAAAATTTTGCGTAACAATTTAAAATTACATTTTATTGTTCCAATCATTTTTTTTATATCTATAGTTATGTCATCATCCGTGCTGTTTATTAATCTGCTATCCATAATTTTTTCCTCTTTTAAAATATTATTAGTATAAATTTTTTTATTTATGAGCCTATAATAGCATATTTTTATGTTAAAGAAAATATTTTATATTTTTGCACGTAAAATAAATTTCTAAATGCACTAATAAATTGAGTTGTAACAACCCAATATGTTATATTTAAAATGTTCAAATGACCCGTTATAAAGAGTGCGCACAGACCAAGCATGTGAACAGTCGAAATTAACATAGAAGTGAAATTCAGCTGGTTCATATAACCTAATGCACCAAGTAAAGGGTGCCCTAAAAGTCCAATTGGAGCGCAAAAGAATAAAGCGATTGTGAAAATTCTAAAAATATGTGCAGCATTGAACATTTCTTGACCAAAGAAAAAGGTTATAAGAGTGTCTGAAAAAATAAATGCTGTAATACAGCAAATTGAGTTTAATAGTATAACAAATAAAAATATTTTTTTGAAAAGTGAAATATTCCGATAACCAGCGACATGTGGATATACAGCATTATTTACAGGTCCAAGTACAGATGCAATTACACCATACAATTTTTCTGCGGCTACGTAATAACCTACTGAAAGTGGCGAGGCTGTAAATCCTAAAAATGCTGTATTTGTGTTACCTTGTAATGTTCCAAATACACGAGCTACGAAAAAAGGAAAACTGTATTTAATATATTTGAAAATTGTTTTTGGGGATTGCCATTTTAGGCGAATTCCATAATTTTTATATAAAATCCCAAATGAAAATACTAACATCAACAAAAAACTTGATGCTTTTATCAAATTTACATAGATGTAATCAGAGGGTGATTTTATAAATGTAAAAAGAAATATTATATAAAATATATTTCCGAAAAAACCTAAAAGTGAGGCAATACGTAATTTTTCTATTCCGTTAAAGAAATAGCCAACACTTAAAGAATCTGTAACAGCCCATGCAAATGTGTAATAATATAACCAAGAGTTTTGTTTGAGTTTTGGAACATTTTCAACCAAACATAATAATCCAACGAAGCATATTATCATCAGAAAAACTTTGATAATCAAGATAGAATTAAATATTTCTATCCTTTTAGTTGGATTTTTTCTGTAGATTGAAACTTCTCTAATGCCTGAAACCGCAAATCCAAAATCAGCGATAATAATAAAATAGCTAATAATAGACAGCGCAAAGTAAATTAAACCAAATTTTTCGACGCCGAGTACACGAGACAAATAGGGCATAGTAACCAAGGGCACTAAATAAATTAAGCCTTGAAAGAAAAACGCAACTACCACATTTTCTAGTAGTTGTCGTTTATCTGGTTCTGCATGCTTTATTCTTTCTAATATATTTAACATCTATCTATTAATATTTAGTAACGATGAGAATACTTAACATCGTATTAACAATTGACTGGGTCGTTTGCATAACTGTTGCAATCCAATCTTTTCCTCGTATCCGTCGTGGTATTATTATAGCATCGCCTGGTTCGATACTAGTTGACGTGAGTTTTCTTTGTCCGATTTTTTTAGCTTTGCCGTTAATGTCTAACTTATATATTTGACTCGGGCGAGCGTTTTGCGTAAAGCCACCTACTAAATCGACGTAATAATCAGCTTTAGCTCCTTTTTTGTAAACAAAGGACGATTCATTGTATACTTCGCCCATGACGATTACGTATTCAGCAATTTTAGGTATATAAATTTCATCACCATCTTGAATAAGTAGATTTTCTGTTTCAGACAATGAATTGATATCGTTTTCAGGAATATTTAAAGATATACGTCCAGCGAATGGCTTATCTACAATATCCTGTGTTTCTGCAGAAATATTTTCCATTATTCGTTGACGGTAAGATATCGTTTCTGCTGATTGACCTGTATCCGCAACCATTAAGCCTTGCAACAACTTCAAATCTTTTTCGTTTTTATCTAAAGCCAGCCTTTTTTCTTTAGACGCTAACGCAGAACGCTTAAAGACTATACCTTTAAAATTAGCATTTTCTTTTAAACCACCAGCCATTTCTAGCATATCTAAAATTCTTTTTCCTTCTACAAAATGATAAACTCCCGGTCTGTTTACATAGCCTGAAACTTTAACTGTTTTTATTATTTCTTCATTTCTTAAAGGTCTAAAGAAAACTTTTGAATTTTTTTCTATCTTTATGTTTTGTGTGGTATCGCTTTGTACCATAACATCATAGAGGTATAATGTTTTTACATTTCCGCCATTAATAATATCAACAGCTACATTTTCAGCTTCAAGAATAGGACCTCCTGCGACAGAAACGCCTGATGCTAACATCGTCGATGGAGTTTGTTCATAATTCCCCGTATTTGCGTCGAAAACTGTTTCTTGTTCTTCTGGTTGGTTGGCATTAGTATTTGTTACATCAACGATGTCATTTGTCATTGATGACGTGAATTGTATATCTGCTAAAATATCTTTTAATGTTAATCTATCACTAAAAGGTACTTTTTTGGGCATGTTGATACAACCATACACTTCAACAAAGCTATTACTTTTGTTAGAGTATACTGTAATTACATCTCTTGGTTGCAAAACAGGATTTTCTAAACCTTTGAACATCGATTCGAGTGATACAGGAATAACTTTCATATTTTTGTTCGCACCTGATATTCTTGTAATTACTGCTTGAGACATAAACGTTTCATCTTGAAGGTCTTTTTTACTCTTGATTAGATCCGAAAGACGCATGCCTGATTTGTACTGAGTTACTATAGGGTGTTTCACACTACCTTCGAGGCGAACCATGTTTTCTGTTCCTCCGTATAAAACGGAAAATGAAACTATATCACCGTCTTTTAATTTTATTGATTTAATATCACTGTGCAAGTAATCCTTAGCTGTACGTTCGCCTAGTTTTAAATCGTAAGAACGAATATTAACTGTTTTCAAACTTGATGAAGGTAACATTCCACCAGCAAATCCTATTAATGTTGACAGCGTATCAGCCGAAGCCACCTCATATATACCTGGAACCTTTACGCCATCAGTAAGTGCAACTACTGAACCAATTTTATCGACAAATATTATATCATTGGGTTTTAATCTTATATTAGTGTCATTGCCTTTAAAAATAACGTTATACAAATCAACTTTTTGCGTTTTACCATTTGATTTATAGGTAATATTTCTGAAGGAACCTGTTTTTTGTATGCCACCTGCGGCACCTAAGGCATCAATGATGGAAGAATTTGTGCCGATTGAAACTTTGCTTGGCTTGTTTACGTATCCATACACGAACACAGAAAAATCACTTTTGTCTGCTACAGTTATTTTTACCTTTGCTTTTGTGAATTTACCACTCGCTAATGATTGAAGATTTTTTTCCACATCAGCTATTGTTCTATTTTCAGCTTTCACCAACCCCAATCCTGGAACGAAAAGGTTACCCTGTGCATCTACTTGTGTTTTAGTCACTGGAGATATTAATGAGCTACCGCCTGAAATTGAGAGTACATCTATAGAATCTCCCCAACAATAAACGTCTAAACTCTCGCCTATGCTAAGTTTGTAAGAACTGTCATATTTGCCTACGCTAGCTCCTGAGCTACCTGCAAACAAATTATACCCAACTTGCTTTAAATCTTTTTGACCACTGTCTTGCGCAAACAGTTCTTCTATACTTTGTGCATTGGCTGAAGGCATAGCTCCCCACATAAAACTTATTATTAAAAATAGTACCGTAACGAATCTTTCTACTAGATTTTTCATTTATCTATCCTCGTTTTCCCTCGTCCCTTGGAAATCTAACATAATTTGTTATTAATATTCCCTTTACTCACACAATATACTAAATACTATTGTCATGTGAATACTTCATTTTGCGTATATTGACGGAATATATATGTGTATCTTATATTATTTTTTACAAAAAAAGTAAAATTATTACAAAAAACGTTACATTTAAACTTTTAAATGTAACGTTTTTAATAGATAAATATTTTTAAATTGATTAAATTTTTGTCATGTTAAATCTAATACCGGCATTTTTCATTCTGTTTAATGCTTCTTTCAAAACATCAACATCTTTTGTTAAAGCTATTCTGAAAAATCCTTCGCCACACGCACCGTATCCATTTCCTGGTGGCACAACGACATGTGCTTTTTCTAACATAACTGTTACAAATTCTTCAGAAGTATAGCCTTTAGGAACTGGAACCCAAAGGTAGAATGTTGCTTTTGATGGCTTAATGTTCCAGCCTAATTCTCGTAATCCGTTTTCCATTAAGACTTTGCGCTCTTGATACATTGTATTGAGCTTTTCTATTTGTTCTTTAGGCGCATTGTAGGCTTCTATCGCAGCTCTTTGTATAGCTTTAAATACACCTGAATCGATATTATTTTTAATGGTACCGAGTGCTTTTATTGCGTCTTT
>CAZTVM010000028.1:8230-19175 GCA_964617065.1 uncultured Muribaculaceae bacterium | reverse complement strand
TTGACAATTTAGGAATAATACTTATTTAAAAGCAACGCCCATGCAAATTTTTTGGACAATTCTGCGTAATGCCTTCACCATTACAATGGTAGCATATTTCGTTTTTCAATGCTTTACCGCTAAAATAATCATCTAAATTTTCAAACGTAACTTTTGCAATGTTAGCCAAAGCTTCATTGGTTAAAAAAGCCTGATGTGAAGTTACAAGCACATTGGGGAACGAAACCAATAATTGTAAAACATCATCATCTATCATAGAGCTTGAACAATCCTCAAAGAACCACTCGGCTTCTTCTTCGTAGACATCTAATCCGGCAGCACCGATTTTTTTTGTACGTAACCCTTCTACGAGTGCGCTTGCGTCTATTAAGGCGCCTCTTGAGGTGTTCAGTATATAAACTCCGTCTTTCATCTTTTTAATAGTGGTCTCATTAATAAGATGATGGGTTTCAGGTGTTAGCGGACAATGTAATGATATTATATCGCTGTTTTTTAGTAATTCATCGAGTTGCACATATTTAACATTTAAATTTTCGTTAGGGTGCGTATCATAAGCGAGTACGTTCATTCCAAAGCCTTTGCATATATTAATAAAAATTTGACCAATTTTACCTGTTCCAATCACGCCAATTGTTTTATCATGCAAATCGAAACCTATTAAGCCGTTTAAACTGAAATTGTAATCTCTTGTTCTGTTATAAGCCTTGTGTAATTTGCGATTAAGAGTTAATAACATACCCATCGTATGCTCTGCAACGGCGTAAGGAGAATACGCAGGCACTCTTAAAATAGTGATTTTTTTATAAGCAGCTTTAAAATCAATGTTGTTGTAACCTGCGCAACGCATAGCTATAACATGAATGCCGTTTTTATATAAAATATCGACAACTTCCTTGTTAATGTTATCATTTACAAATGCTATTACTCCATCACAGCCTTCAGCTAACTTAGCAGTATCCGGGTTAAGTCTGTTCTCGAAATATTTTAGCTCATAACGATTGTTGTTTAACTTATCAAACCAAACTTTATCATAAGGTTTGGTGTCATAAAATGCTATTTTTTTCATCTTAAATTTTTTCCTTTTTTCAATTATTATATTATAACATGTCTCGTAGTGAAGTATACTAGACTATAGCAGAGGCGAGATTATATATTAAATATGTATTAAGAATTGTAACAATATATACTTAATGTGAAATTAGTATATACTTTTTGTTTTTATAGAAGTATAAGTAAGTAAAAAGGAAAAAAACCATGGGTATGGCAGCATCACAATGTAGAATACTCCTGTTGACGGCTCGGAAAAGCGACCTAGAACTCCGAGCACAAAACATCACCCAACGAAAAATGGTTTTGTCTATGCAAACTGAAGAAGTAGCTTCAGCATATACAACAGCGTTAGGCAACAGGGAAATCAATTTCGTTTGGAACATGGATAGCAGCGATAATACTCAGCAAAAACAACTTTTAACTTACAAAGCATTGTGTAATTCAACAAATAATGGTACAGCACAAAATGCACGTATAGTAAATGCATCAGGCGCAATTGTAGTAAGAGACGCTTCAGACCCAGTATTACAGAAAATGCTTACAACTACAGTGTTTGATGAAGCGACTAACACTAATAAAACTGTTCAATTTGGTAATATCGACGCAAATGGTTATATTATCAACGTCCAAAACAGTTACGGTTTGACATGTCCTGATGTAGGCAAACGAATCATCTATGCAGGCACATTGATAGACAACACAGATTTATTTCAAAATGCATTGAGACAAGGTACATTGTTGATGCAGACAGGAACTAGCTCGGATTTGGTAGACGCAGAAGGTACAGCATTGCAATCAAGTGGTGTTATTAATTGGACAAATTTTGCTTGGGAAGCAAACGAAAGTTTTTCAGACGATTTGTACACAGAAGATGACAATTTAGCACTCGCAAGATACGAAACCGAAATGTCAAAAATTCAAGCTTTAGACAAAGCTTTAGATGTTGAATTATCTCAAGTAGAAACACAACAAAAAGCTTGTCAAAACGAACTTGAAAGTGTTGAAAAAGTATTAGAAAAAAATGTAGAAAGCAGTTTTAAAACATTCTCATAAATTCAATAATTGAACATTTTATATAATAAAAAACTCAGTTAAAAGCTGAGTTTTTTTTGTAACGAAATAGAAATTTTTTGACTAAATGATATAATGATTACGACAGTGTTATGAAATTAAGGAGGTCACAAATTGAGTAAGCGTTGGTATGATAAAAGTGATAAAAGTCAGCAAGTTTTGGATATATTAAAGAAATTGGACAAAGCCGCCCAGCGCCATGTCGCTGAAAACGTAATTAATATAGCAAATTCGATAAAAGCAATTAAACGAGAGCAAGAAGACGTGCCAATTTCTATTGGATTAGAAAGAGTCGTCGGTTTGTATCAGCAAGAAAAATCTCGTAGGTGGTACGACAGAAATGAAGGTATATCAACAGCGATGAAAACTATTTCAACACTTTCAGATGATGAGTGCTTGGGGATTATTGAGGCTCTAAGTATTTCATTAACAGAGTGAGCTTTATTATTTGACTCAGATTGAATTTTACAATATTATCAAAATTAAAGTTGTTTAGTTTCATATGTCATGAACTGAACAAGATGTTATGAATTGAAAAAAATAGTTTATATTTATTTAGGTTTGTAATATAATGGTAAAAGAATAAGAGATTAAACAAGGAATAGAAGTATAAATGAAAACTATTGTAGAAAAAAAAGAAAAGAATTTTGTCAATTTGAATATGGAAGTTGACGAAAAAACAGCTATAAATGAGTATAATAAAGCGTGTAAAAGAATAGCCGAACGTGTTAATATCGCAGGTTTTAGAAAAGGTAAAGCGCCACGAAATATTTTAGAAAAACATGTCGGAGTCGATTCTATAAAACGTGAAGTGTTAGATTCAGTTTTACCGAAAATGATTAGTGATGCAATAAAAGAAAATGATTTGGATGTAGTTTCAGAGCCAATGTTAGAAACATATAATTACAATGTTGGTGAAAAACTTACGGCACAAGTGAAGTTAGAAGTGCGCCCAGAAGTTGAATTAGGACAATACAAGGACTTAACTCTAGATGTTGAAGAATACAAAGCTGAAGAGGACTTTATGGAAAAAGAGCTTGGGTATGTGCAAAGCCGTTTCACTACTACGGAGCCGGTTATAGGTAGAAAAACATGTGAAAAAGATATAGTAATATTTGATTTTGACGGTTACTGCAATGGCGAGGCAATTAAAGGCGGTTCTGCCAAAAACCACATGCTGGATATAGCCAATAGTAATTTTATTCCTGGTTTTGCTGAACAATTGATAGGCAAAGATATTTCAGAAGAATTTACAATTAATGTTACTTTCCCTGAAAATTACCATGATGAAAAGCTTAAAGGTCAACCTGCTGAATTTAAAATTAAAATTAATGAAATTAAAGAAAAGAAAGTTCCAGAATTAAATGATGAATTGGCAAAAAAAGTCGGGTCGTATAATTCTTTGGAAGACTTAAAAAAAGATATTTCTGATTATTCAGAAAAGATTAAAATTGCTGAAAACGATAAGCGAATGCTAGAGGTAATTTTTAATAAATTGTTGAATGATGTTAAAGTAGATGTATCTGATACTATGATAGATAGAGAATCAGAAGTTATTTTGAAAGAAATGAAAGAACGTGTGAACTCTCAAGGAGCAGATTTCGATAAAATGATTGAACGAGAAGGCAAAGACAAGGTCATGAGTGAAATAAAAGACGAAGCAGTTCGCCGTATAAAAAATTCGCTAGTTATTCACAAAATATCTCAACTGGAAAAGATCGAAGTGACAGCTGATGATATAAACAAAAAAATTGATAAATTAGCTCAGCAACATAACGCAGACAAGTCTGTTATTTTGAACCATTTGTTTTCTAATCAACAAATGATGAGTGCTTTAGGACAACAAGCCATAAGCGAAAAAGTTGCAAGTTTTTTGTTAGATAATAATAATGCGAATTTTATAGTGAAAGATGAAAAAAAATCTGTAAAAAGTAAAAATGAAACAAAAGAAGACGAAAATTAGTAGAAAGAGTATATAGTAGTAGAAAGGAAGCAATATGAGTTTTGTACCTGTAGTAATAGAACAATCCAGTCGTGGTGAGCGTTCATTTGATATATTTTCAAGACTGCTCAGAGAAAGAATAATATTTTTAGGCACGCCTGTTGATGATATGGTCGCAAATTTGATAGTAGCGCAATTATTATTGTTAGACAGCGAAAATCCGGAAAAAGATATAATGCTTTATATAAATTCGCCAGGTGGTAGTGTAACAGCAGGTTTTGCAATATTTGATACTATGCAACATATTAGAGCCGACGTATCGACAATATGTTTAGGTCAAGCTGCCTCTATGGGCGCATTTTTGCTTGCAGCAGGTGCTAAAGGAAAAAGAATGGCACTTCCTCATTCTAGAGTTCTTATACATCAGCCTTTGGGTGGTGCTCAAGGACAAGCTACCGATATCGAAATACAGGCCGCTGAAATTATAAGAATTAAAAAGAGCTTGAATGAAATTTTAGCTAAAAATACAGGTCAGTCTATAAAGAAAATAGAAAAAGATACAGACAGAGATTATATTATGACTCCAGAGGAAGCTTTAGAGTATGGTATGATAGACAAGGTTGTAACAGTAGAAAAAGCTGTTAAAGAAAACAATTAGGAGAACTTTCAATGTCAAAGCTTGACGATAGTCGTTTAAAATGTTCATTTTGTGGTAAAACTCAAGACCAAGTTAAAAAATTAATTGCAGGTCCTGAAGTATACATTTGTGACGAATGCGTTGATTTGTGTAATGAGATTTTAGATGAAGAATTTTTTGATCCCAAAGAAAAGAATTTGGATCAGCCTGAAAAGGATGCAAATACCCTGTCTAAAATTCCTAAACCACAAGATATAAAATTATATTTAGATCAACATATTATCGGACAAGATGACGCAAAGAAAGTGCTTTCAGTTGCAGTTTATAATCATTATAAACGTATTGCGCACAATATTTCACAAGGTGCAGGGAATGAAGTTGAAATTCAAAAGAGTAATATTCTTTTAGTAGGTCCGACAGGTAGTGGCAAAACTTTACTAGCGCAAACACTTGCGAAAATGTTAGATGTTCCTTTTGCTGTAGCCGATGCAACGACTCTTACTGAGGCAGGTTATGTAGGTGATGATGTCGAAAATATTTTGTTACGGCTTTATCAATGTGCTGACTATGATGTGTCAAAAGCTGAAAAAGGTATTATATATATTGATGAAATAGATAAAATAGCCAGAAAATCAGAGAATGCGAGTATTACTCGTGATGTTAGCGGTGAAGGCGTGCAACAAGCACTTTTGAAGATGATTGAAGGTACAGTAGCGAATGTTCCTCCTCAGGGTGGTCGTAAACACCCACATCAAGAATTCATACAGCTTGATACAAGTAATATTCTTTTCATCGTCGGTGGGGCGTTTGTCGGTTTAGATAAAATAGTTGAACGTCGTGCAGCTGTCGGTACGTCAATAGGATTTGGTGCGCAAGGTGCGGTTTCTCAAGCTGAGAAAGAATTAGAAGCAGCTCGTATGTTGAAAAAAATGCAGCCGGAGGACTTATTGAAATTTGGATTAATTCCTGAATTTATTGGTCGTGTTCCCATTTATGCTGTTCTCGATCCGCTTGATGAAGCTACTTTAAAGATGATTTTGACCGAGCCTAAAAATGCAGTGCTCAAACAATATCAATGTTTGATGAAAATGGACGGTGTTGAGTTGAAATTTGATACTGAAGCAGTTGATTTAATAGCAGCTGAATCTATTAAACGTAAAACTGGCGCTCGTGCTTTGCGCTCAATAGTAGAAGAAATTATGCTTGATGTTATGTATGATGTGCCTTCACAAGATGATGTGAAAGAATTTACAATAACTAAGGACATGGTGAAAATAAAAGATGCTCAAGTCTCGGCTGCTGAGTTAATTCATTTACCGACAAAAAAGGTTTCTGATATTGTGGCTTCTGAACAATCAAAAGAAGATATTGCATAAAACTTTAAAATATATTTTATTTAACAAAAAATATCATTATAATATTTACTGTAGGTACAAACGAATAGTTGAGAAAATAACATGATAGAAATGCGAGTTATGGGTATAGCCCTTGATACAAGATCTGGTTCCCCGATAGTAGTTTTACACGATAACGAGAATAGAAAAGCTTTACCGATATGGATCGGCTCAGCAGAGGCGAGCGCAATTATAAGAAAGATTGAAAATATTGCGGTGACTCGTCCGATGACGCATGATTTAATAATTAATTTGGTAAAACAAATGGATTATGAATTAGACAGAGTTGAGATAAATGACGTAGACAAAGAAACTTATTTCGCCAAGATTTTTATAGTAAACGCAGAAAAAAAAGAGATTATCTTAGATGCCAGACCTTCAGACGCTATAGCTGTGGCAATTAGAGTAGACGCACCGATTTTTGTCTCAGCAAATGTGCTTGCAAACGGTTCTGTGTCCTGTGACAGCGCAAAGGACGAGGAAGAAGCGCAGGAGTTTAGAGATTTTGTTCAAAGTATTAAGCCGTCAGATTTTGAAAGGCTTATTAAAGATGACAAACAGTCAGATCAATAATTCGTTTAGCAGCTATCTGCGAAAAATACTGTAATCTGTGTATTTTTTTATTTGAAGTATTATTGTAAAATGAAATCGGTAATAGTTACGAAATGAGGATTAGAATATGAATAAAAGTGTGATAACTATATCAGTTGCATTTACTAGTATGCTTGTATTATCAGCAAGTGTGTTGGCTGACGGTTATATTTTTGAGCCTGCGACAAGTGGAGGTTATTCTTATGTAGAAACCGCTCCTGCAGCGGCATCAGCAAAACCTGCTGCAACATACAAATCTAATGTTACACCTTCAGTTTCAGCTGTGAATGTTCAAGCTACATCTGACAAGGAAAATTCTAATTGTCAAAACGCTATTTTGGAATTAGATAATGCTCAAGTCGAAATTAGAACAAGGCTTTTGGATTTAAAATCTCAATATTCTGATATAGATGAAAAATATAGATTAATAAAAGAACAAAGAGCTGCATTGAAAAAATTGGTAAAACAAACAGAAAAAAGAATTACAAATATTGAAAAAGCTAAATCTAATATAAAAAAAGAAATGCTTTAATTAATAACTTTTCATTAGCCTAGGGCTCACATCGTAGATGTAGAGCCTTTTTTAATAAAATAATTTCTTTTTTATTAAAATTGAATTAAAATTAAATAGTTATGTTAAAAAAAGAATACAGATTAGTAAAAAATACAGCGTTCACAGCAACGTTCAAAAACAGAAATATAGTTTCAGATAGTTGTGCAGTTGTCTACAAAGGAAAGTTAAAAACAAACGAACGAGCAGTGACTAAAGTAGGCTTTGTAGTAAGCAAAAAAATACACAAGCGGGCAGTAAAAAGAAATCGTGTTAAACGATTGTATCGAGAGGCATACAGAATAGCGCTGAAAAATAATGCTATTTCTAACTCACAAAAATACATGTCAATAATTTTTGTGATAAAAGTCAAAGCGTTAGAATTAGATTTTCAAACCTGTTACAAAGCAGTTTTGGAATTACTGAATAAGTAACATTTAAAATTGTTTGTTTTATAATTTAGAATATGAATAAAGGTGACTAGCGTTGATAGTAGAAGAAAAGCCAAACAAAATTAAAGAAATAGTGAATGAATTAAGTGTTAGACATGTCGCAATAATTATGGATGGTAACAGACGTTGGGCTAAAAAAAACATGGTGCCGACTGCATTTGGTCACCAAAAAGGTGTTTCTTCCTTCAAAAATATAGTTAAAGCATGCCAGAAATTCGGAATAGAGTATTTGACTGTTTATGCTTTTTCCACTGAAAATTGGAATAGAAAGCCAGAGGAAGTGAATTTTTTGATGGAACTTTTTGCAAAAACTATTAGAAACGAAATGAATGAATTAGCAGCTAATGATGTTAGAGTTAAATTTATCGGAGATTTGAGTAAATTTAATAAGCATTTAAGAGAAATATTACTTGACACAGAAAAATGTACAGAAAATAATGCAGGATTGAAGCTCCAAATTGCAGTAAATTACGGCGCAAGGCTTGAGTTGACTGAAGCAGTCAAAAAAATTGCTCTTTTGGTTAAAAACAATGAATTGAATATTGAGGACATAAATCCTGAAATTATTAGTAATAGTTTGTATACAGTTGGCATGCCTGACCCTGACTTGCTAATTCGTACCGGCTCAGAAAAGAGAATAAGTAATTATTTGCTTTGGCAGATTGCCTACAGCGAAATATATGTGACTGATGAGCTTTGGCCTGAATTTAATGAGAATTCTTTAGCAAACGCTATTTTAGAGTTTAAGCAACGAAACAGAAGGTTTGGACAATAAAATGGGAATAGTTTTGGCTAGTGCAAATTCAAATAAATTATCTGAAATTAATGCTATTTCTCAGTCCAGTGGTGTAATTTTTGAACTGCCAAAGGGTGAGTTTAATCCAATAGAAAATGGCAAAACATTCGCTTCAAATGCATATATAAAAGCATTTGAAGCAGCTAAGTTGACTGGTAAAATAGCTATGGCTGATGACACCGGGCTTTGTGTCGACAAATTAAATGGAGCGCCAGGACTTTATTCTGCCAGATATGCACCGACCCCAGAAGAAAAAATTGATAAAATATTGAAAGAGCTTAAAGACGTTCCTTTAGAAGATAGAACAGCTAATTTTACTTGTTCTATGATGTTGGTTAATTCTGATGGCGATATTTTGTATTCAGCAGAAGGGAAAATTAATGGTATAATTACATTTGAACCTGCTGGAGTGAATGGGTTTGGCTATGACCCGATATTTTTTATACCTGAGTATAACAAAACTATGGCTGAAATATCTGAAGCGCAAAAAAATACAATAAGTCACAGAGCGTTGGCTTTGGCTAAAATGTTAAAATTTATACAAAAAAATAGATTAAATGATTAATTTTATGAGGTGAAAAATGCTACTGGTCGCAGACATAGGGAATACAAGTATAACCGTCGGGATTTTTGATAATAATACTTTAGTTCAAAAATGGTCATTAGCTTCTGACATAAAGCGTTCAGAAGATGAGTACGGTGTAATGTTGTATAATTTTTTAAAACATTCAAATCTTGAGAATTCTGTGACAGGCGCAGTCGTATCGAGTGTTGTTTTACCATTAACAGAAAAATTTAGGTTCGCTATTGAAAAGTATTTAAAAGCTAAAGTCTTAATAATAAATCACAAAATAAATATAGGTATAAAAATAGCTATTGACTGCCCGAATGAAGTAGGCGCAGACAGAATAGCAAATGCGTTCGGTGCTTACAAAAAATATAAACTGCCTGTTATAGTAGTAGATTTTGGGACGGCAACATCTTTTGATGTGGTAAATAAAAATGGCGAATTTATAGGTGGAATAATTGCTGCCGGAATGAAAATACAAGCGCATGCTTTAAGTGGATTTACATCTAAATTGCCTAAAGTTAAAATCGAGGCGCCCAAAAAAACTATTGCTGCAAATACAATTGATGCTATGTTATCAGGTATAGTACATGGGCATGCTGCGATGATTGACGGATTAGTGAAAGCGTGCGAAACTGAATTAGGCGAAAAAGCTACTTTAGTAGCAACCGGTGGATATAGTAAAATTATTACGGAAAATTTAGAACGCAAATTTGATTACATTGACGAAAATTTGACTTTAAATGCGCTTAACCAATTGTGGAAAATTAATAATTGATATCGCTGATTTCAACTATTTAAATGATAAACAACTCAAGTAATTATATTAAAATTATTGTGTTGTATTATTAAAATGAGGTGATTAATGTCAATTTCGTTTTCAGGATTAGGTTCAGGTCTAGAGTATTCATCTTGGATAGACGATTTGGTTTCTATAAAAGAAAAAACTGTAACAAATTTAGAAAGCAAAAAAAAAGTTTATAGTAATAAATTAGAAGGCACAAATATATTAAAAACTGCTTATACAAATTTTCAGTCATCATTAACGAAAATTACAGATTCACGTTTTTCTTCTAGTAATTTATTCACAAAATGTAAAGCAACATCGTCTAAAGATTCAGCAGTCAGTGCTGTTGCTAGCGCTAATACTCCTGCTCAAACTGTTTCCGTAAGTGTGTCAAGACTTGCAACATATACTTCAGCCGAGTCAAACAATAGTGTAGCTAACGTAATAAGCAATTCAACTAAATTTAGTGAAATTTCATGCGGAAATGTAAAAGAAGGCACAGTAATTTTTAACGTCGGAGAAAAATCCGTTGAGGTTTCAATATCAAATGATGATACGTTGGAGTCTATTAAAACTAAAATAGAAAGTGCAGCTGCGGATATTGAAAAAGACTTAACTGTAAATATTCAAGATGGAAAATTTTCAATTACCTCAGATGAGGAAATTTCATTCACCACCGCAGGAACAAGTGATTTTGCTGAACAATTAAGGCTCAAAAAATCAGCTGATGGACTAAGCTACTCCAGTTCAGTGTCTATTTCAGTAGCAAACCCTGATAAGACGCTTGTAGATAGTAGCTTGTCGGGAATTTCAGGGGTTACGACAGGAAGCTTTACTATTGGTAATGTTACATTCACAATTGATGATACTACAACAATGAATTCCCTTATAAATCAAATAAATCAAAGTAAAGATTCAGGTGTGAATGCTACTTTTGACCAGACTACGGGTAAGTTGAAATTGTTGTCGAAAACATCAGGCGAATTGTATATAAATGTAAGTGCACCGACAGCAGAAAACGGCGGCTCTAATTTTACAGATATTATGGGAATAACAAGCAATGGTAGTATTCGCAGAGATTCACAGACAGTTGGTGAGAATGCTCTG
>CAZTVM010000028.1:0-8220 GCA_964617065.1 uncultured Muribaculaceae bacterium | reverse complement strand
AGGCAAATTAAAGAAGGATTAAAAGAAGCTGTGTTTAATGTTAATGGTAAAGAAATTGAATATATGAATAATACTGTTCCGGCTTCTGTTAGTGGCGTTTCAGGCTTGACTTTAACATTAAATACAGTAACTGCTGAAAATGAAAATGTATCTATTTCGATTGCTAGTGACCCAACTGATTTAGTTTCTGCATTAAAAGATTTTGTGAGCAAATATAATACAATCCTTTCTACGACATCTCAGTTAACTGAAATAACGTCTAGTGAAGAAGATGGTGAAACTGTGTATGAGTCTGCTTTGCTTTCATTTGATAATAGTTTAAATTCGATGATAAGTAATTTTCGTTCATCAGCAACAAGTCTGTATGATAATGATAGTTCTTCATATAAGATGCTTTCTCAATTAGGTATATCTACCGCAGCGGCTGGTGCTGCTGTTTCTTCCGTATCAAATGAATTAATTTTTGATGAAGAAAAATTTTTAGAGGTTTTTAATTCTGATCCGGAAGGTGTACAAAAATTCTTGATTGGTGATGTCTCTAAAAATGAAGAAGGTCTTTTAGGTAAAATTGCCTCAAATGTAAGCGGTTCTTTGGATATAGAAAATGGTTATTTTGCATCTAAAACTGCTACATATAATTCTCAAATTTCTACTATAAATTCAAAAATTACTTCACAAAATGAACGAATTGAAGCATATAGAACTTCACTAGAGAATAAATTTACATCGATGGATTTGGCTATAGAAAAGCTCAATGCCCAAATGGATACTATTACAGCTGCTATTGAACAAATAAAAGCAAATACCAACAGTAAGTAGTGCTAACGTTTTAAAATGCCTTTTTTAATTACAAGGTATGCCGTTGTAGCTAATGTAGCTATGCAGGCAAGTTTTATATATATGTTATCATATACTTTACGATTAGAGTTGTCATTGATTTTTTTTGTGTGATTGAAATTCAAATTCCCTAAAATTTCTTTTTTTAAATCTGCACCTTCTGTCATTTCAGCCAAATTGTACCTATAAAGCATGTTTTGTGGCGCCTGAACTACCGTTGGCTGAAAAGGCCTTTTCATATTCGGGTTGACTGATATTGAATTTTGCATTTGCACCTCTATTACAGTTTTGTTAAAACAGCTCAAAAATTTTAATTGCCTGTTTTAGCATTATTGTAAAGAATAATTTAGCAAATCTGACTGCAATTATTTGTTGTCCAAAATCATACCGTTGGTTAGATCAATTTTTAGTGGTTTCACAAGTCTTATATCGACGATTTCATCGTCATCGATATTTATTTTGCCACCTTTCAGTATAATTTTACCTAGATTTTGCCAAAAACCTAATTTTTGTACATCTTCAAGGTTAATTCCTTCAAATCCGAAATCTTTATTATTTTTCAGAGTTTTGAGTGTTCTGGTAGCAAGTATCAATTTGCCTTCTCTAATAAAATAGATACCTGATTTAGCTTCTAAAATTTGTCCGACAATAGGTGTACTTTCAGGTAGCAAAAGAAAATAATCTTTTGTCATAAAATTTTGAGGAGTTTTTGCTAAAAATATTTCACCTGCAGCATTACGTTGACTGGATAAATTATTTTGCATTTTAACAGGAAGAATAGTTCCAGCGGGAATAGTAGCAATAAAGCCTTGCAGTGTTGCCTCTTGAATAACAAGCCCATCAGCTGTTGGCGGTTGCATTGCTGCACGCAATTTATCATTCGGGTTTAGTTTTGCCTGTTCTAACATGTTCAGTAGCAATACACTCAATTCAGCCCTTGTTGCGTTGGTTTCTGCATTAAATTTTTTGTCGTAATTAGGCATATAAACAATCATTCCAAGTATTTCAGCCTTGCCGATATTCACTATAACCCATTCAGGGATAGCGTTATAGTCGTCGAAACGTTTGCTCAAAACTTCTTTCGCTTTTTCTACGCTTATAGGCTCCTGACTGAGTGAATTCATAACAACAGAATATGCTTGCGCTTTTGAAATTGAGGCGTAGGGCAAAAAAGTTTTATCCGGATGTCCTTTTATTAAATCTAAGGATACGGCTCTTTGAATATTGTCCCAAGCCCAATAATTTTTGTCTATATCGCTGAATTCAACTTCTTTTTCAACCACTAAATTAGATAAGTTAAATGCATTAATTACCATAGTCGCAAATTCAGCTCTGGTAACTTGTTCGTCAGGATGAAAAGTCCCATCTGGGTATCCTGCTAAAATACCTGACTCTGAAAGCTTTTGTATCTGTTTGTACGCCCAATGTTCATGAGATAAATCTATATAATCTTTAGACAATACGCTCGTTTGTCCGATAACCAGTACTAATATTATCACAATAAATTTTGAAAAATTTTTCATACAATCTCCTTAACAACTCCCTTTTTCACTTATTTTGACTTAAATAATCTCATTAATCAATTCTTTAACAAAAAATTGTAATAATAATTATCTTTAATAAGCTTAAATGCTGTCAAGGGGCATGTTTTACGAATGTTTTATAATACTGATTTGCAAACTTTTATTAACTTTTTGATTCATTTCTTTTTAGCGCTGTTTGGTTGAAAATTACTTTTGCTTCTTCGACTGCTTTTCTTGAGCTTGACTTCGCTTCATTCATTTTTGTGTTAAGTTGCGTACTTTCAGTATTCAGTGTATTTCGATCTGAAATTTTTTTGTCGTATTCGTCAGCCTTTTGTTTCAACTCTTTCGTTAAATCTGAATTATTTTTTGCGATATCATCTCTTTTTTGTTTAGCATTTTGTGCTAGTTTTACATTTTGTTCTTTTGTATTTTCACAATCTTTCAATTTTTTTTCTTCTGTCTCAAGTGTTTGTTTTGCTTTATCAAGCTCGGATTTTGCCATTTGTACAGCCGCATTAGCTTTTTCTTTGCTCTCTTCAGGCGCATTTGCCGCAATAGCTTGTGCATTTTCTAATGCTGTTTCAGCGACCATAACATTTGTTTGTTTTTCAGCTACTACATCATTTTGTTTTTGTATTTCTTTTTCGCTTTTTTCAACAGCTTCGTCTGCTTTGGAAACTTCATTTTGTGCTTCTGCAAATTTTTTATCAGTTTCTGTTTTTTGATTTTCCTTATTCTGTATTTCTTCATTTAATTTAGTTGCTTCATCACCAGCTTGTTTCGCTTTTACGTCATTGTCTGATTTTTTTTGTTTAAGTTCATCTGCCTCTTTTTGTTTTTGCGTAGAAATTTCATATTTTTCAGATAACTTCGCAATGTCGTCTTTGCTTGCGCCCATAGCTTCTAGTTTAGATTTCATATCATTGATTGAATTTGGAGAAGTAGTATCAATGTTTGTATCGGGTGAGCTTTCGCCATTTTGGGAGTTATCACCTGCGTTATCAGTGCCATCTGATGTGTCAGTTCCTCCATCGACGCTGCTTCCTCCGTCGCAATCTCCTCCGCTGCAATCTCCATCCATTCCTTGTTCTCCACCGTTCATAAGACCACTCAGTAAGTCTTCCATACCGCCCATTCCTCCGTTTGAGCCTGCTTGGTTAATTGCTTCGTCGTATTCTTCAGCTTCTTGTTTTGATTTAATGGTTTCGTTAATTGCATTACGCTGAGCGTCAGTTAAATTTTCTTTTTTCAACATTTCTTCTAACTCAGCTATAGATTTATTGCTTATTTCAGCCATAAAGTCAACTAAATCCTCTTTTTTGGCTTCTATTATTTCTTTTTGCTTTTCCGTTAAATTTGGATTTGATAAAAGTTGATTTTTTTCTGCGTCTGATAAATTTGTCCGTTTAATCATATTATCTAGCTGTTCATTCGTCAGATTTTTGTTGTTTAAAAATTTTTCAATAGTTTTAACATCAGGCTTGAAGGCCTCGTCGCCTAGTTTTTCGCTAATTTCCTCTTTAGTCATTTCTTCAAAATTTTTGTCTGCATTTTCTTGTGCATTATTAGTGAACATATTATTTTTATTTTTTTTAGCTGTTAATTCACCAAACGGAACGTCAGTTTTTTTGCCGCTTTTTTCTTCTTTTAATGTTTTTTTAATTGTAGCCATGTCAGTAGGTGCTTGATTTTCAGCGCTAATTGCATTTTTTGCTAATTCTTTTTGCGGTGTTATTACACTGTCAAACATCTTTGCGCATGGCAACGACATTTTTCCACCAGCAAAAGTACCTTTGATTGACCCTTTGAACCCGCAACTACCGGCGGCACCACCGACTCCCCCTGTTCTTGTCATTATCCTTACTCCATTTTAAATATTATTTGTTTATCCATACAAGTATCGAGTATTACACTCTTAGTAATATAAAAACAATTGCTATAACTAAATTGCTTATTTTTTACAAAAGTTAATATTAAGCTAAAAATAAGTTTTTCAAATTAGTCTTGACAGGTAAATATAGATATAATCAAGAAAAAAGATTAGGACCTTTGAAATATGAATAATTGTTAAGCTAAAATAAAATGAAAAATTAAATTTCTTGACTCGAATGATTTATACGATATGATTTTAATATTATATGATAAATATTTTATTGTCTGATTATGCATAAATTAAAAGATTTATATATAGAAATAGTAAAGTATACCGCATTGTAACGAGGTGAACGAATGTCGAAAACAAAATATTCTGAAAGAGTTACGCCAATGGGTATTCCAAATACTCGTTTGGCTGATTTACCGGATTTGATTGAAATTCAGAAGAAGTCTTTTGAATGGTTTTTAAAAGAGGGGTTAAAGGAAGAATTACTTTCTTATTCTCCGATTAAGGATTACACGGGGCGATTAGAATTACACTTTTTGCCCAATTATACGTTTGATAATCCTAAGTACACAATTGAAGAAGCACGTATCCATGACGCTACTTACGCTAAGCAGTTGCGTGTAATGATAAGATTGATTAACCGTGATACAGGTGAAATCAAAGAACAAGAAGTCTATATCGGTGATATACCTACAATGACAGACAAAGGTACATTTATCGTAAATGGGGCTGAACGTGTTATAGTATCTCAAATCGTACGTTCTCCCGGTGTCTATTTTAAACGTGAAATTTCTCCTACAGGTAAACGTTTGTATAATGCTACGCTTATTCCTAATCGTGGAGCATGGTTGAAAATAGAAACAGACTCTAACGATTTAATCTATGTAAAAATAGATAAAAATAGAAAAATATTAGCTACTACATTATTGAAGGCTCTTGGTATCACTGTTTCAGAAATGGAAACTTTGTTTACGCATGCCGAATTTTTGAAAAGAACTTTAGACAAAGACTCAGCAGAAACTACAGATGATGCATTGATTGAGATTTACAAAAAACTGCGTCCCGGTGACCCAGCTTCCGCATCTGGTGGTCGTTCTATTTTGGAAGCTCGTTTCTTTGATGAAAAGAAATATGATATCGGTCGTGTAGGTCGTTATAAAATGAACAAAAAGCTTGGGTTAAATCTAGGTGAAAACCAAAGAACATTAACTATTCAAGATATTGTAGCTTCAATCGAATATTTAATTAATTTAACTTATGATGAAGGTAGTTGTGATGACATCGACCATTTAGGAAACAGACGTATTCGCTCAGTGGGTGAGTTGTTGCAAAATCAATTCAGGGTTGGTCTTTCTCGTATAGAAAGAATTGTGAAAGAAAAAATGACATTGCAAGACTCTGAAACATTAACACCATTGAATTTGTTGAATACAAAACCTTTGGTCGCTTCATTGAAAGAATTTTTCGGTTCTTCTCAGTTATCTCAGTTCATGGACCAAACTAATCCTTTAGCAGAATTGACGCACAAAAGAAGAATATCAGCACTTGGACCTGGTGGTCTGGTCAGAGAACGTGCAGGTTTTGCTGTTCGTGATATTCACCCTTCTCATTACGGAAGAATGTGTCCGGTAGAAACACCTGAAGGACCCAACGCAGGTTTGATAGGTTCTCTTGCTACTCACGCTAAGGTTAATGACTATGGCTTTATTGAAACGCCTTACTTTGTTGTTAAAGATGGTGTTGTTACAGATGAAGTTAATTATCTTTCAGCTGATGAGGAAGAAAACTTCCGTGTTGCACCTTCAGACATTGAGTTAAATCCTGATAAATCTATCAAAGCTCAATATGTTCCTGTGCGTTACCGTTCAGAATTTACAATGGGCGTATCCTCTAGAGTCGACTATGTTGGTGTTTCACCTATTCAAATTATTTCGGTTGCTACGTCATTAATTCCATTTATAGAACATGATGATGCTAACCGTGCATTGATGGGATCAAACATGCAACGTCAGGCTGTGCCTCTTTTGATTACTGATAGACCTGTTGTAGGTACAGGTTTGGAAAAAAGAGCTGCAAAAGACTCTGGCATGGTAGCAGTGACAGAAGTCGCAGGTACTGTATATAGAGTTACAGGTGAAGAAATTTTAATTAAGGAAAAAAATACTAACAAAATTGTTAAATACCAATTAATGAAATATGTTAGAAGTAACCAAGACACTTGTATTAACCAAAGACCAATTGTCCACGATGGTCAAACTGTTGAAGCCGGCGATGTTATCGCTGACGGTGCTTCTACTCACTTTGGTGAATTATCTCTAGGTAAAAATGTACTTGTTGCGTATATGCCTTGGGAAGGTTATAACTTTGAAGATGCTATTTTATTGAATGAAAGATGTGTGCATGACGACGTATTTACAAGTGTTCATATTGAGAAACTCGAAATAGATGCTCGTCAAACTAAGTTAGGACCTGAAGAAATAACAAGAGAAATTCCAAATGTTTCAGAAGAAAGCCTCAGACACCTTGATGAACGTGGTATTGTTCGTATCGGTGCAAGAATTTACGCTGATGATATTTTGGTTGGAAAAATTACGCCAAAAGGTGAAAGTGAACATCCACCTGAAGAAAAATTATTGCGTGCAATTTTCGCAGAAAAAGCTCGTGATGTAAAAGATAATTCTTTGAAAGTTCCTCATGGTGAAGGCGGCAGAGTTGTCGACGTAAAGGTGTTTGACCGTGAAAAAGGCGATGAATTACCACCAGGTGCTAATACTGTTATAAGAGTTTATATAGCTCAAAAAAGAAAAGTATCTGTCGGTGACAAACTTTCAGGTCGTCACGGAAACAAGGGGATTGTTTCAAGAATATTACCTAAAGAAGATATGCCTTTCTTACCTGACGGAACACCGCTTGATATTGTGCTAAATCCGCTTGGTGTACCTTCTCGTATGAATGTTGGTCAAACTTATGAGTGTTTGTTAGGCTTAGCGTCATATTTAACTAAAAATTACTACGAAGCTCCACCATTCGATGAAATGTATGGTGAAAATCAATCTGATATTGCTACTAAAGCTGAATTGGTCAGAGGTATAAAAGAATCAGGTTGTGACTGGGTAAGAGAAGACGGCAAAGTTGTTTTGCTCGACGGTCGAACAGGTGAACCTTTTGATGAGCCTGTAGCTGTAGGTGTTTCATATATTTTGAAACTTGTCCACTTGGTTGATGATAAAATCCATGCAAGAAGTACAGGTCCTTATTCATTGGTTACACAACAACCTCTTGGTGGTAAAGCTCAATTTGGCGGTCAAAGATTTGGAGAAATGGAAGTTTGGGCGCTTGAAGCTTATGGCGCAGCGTACACTCTACAGGAAATGCTGACTATAAAATCTGATGATGTTAACGGTAGAAGTCGAGCTTATGAAGCTATTGTTAAAGGCGACAATATTCCTCGTCCGGGAATTCCTGAATCATTCAAGGTTCTTGTTCGTGAATTACAAAGTATCGGTCTAGATATTATGGTTGCGAAAAAAGGTGGCGAAGAAGTCGATTTGATGTCAGATACTGATGATCTTAGAAAATCAGCGCCAAAACGTACCTTGTCTGATATTGACTCTGAATTGTTAAATATCAATTTCTTTGAAATGCCGAGCGCTTTTAAAGAGTAAAAAAGTAAAAAACTAATCAAAAAAGGAGATAAATAAATTGTCTACAAGTATAGATTATTTTGACTATATAAAAATATGTATCGCTTCTCCTGAGCGTGTCATGAAATGGTCATACGGTGAAGTAACGAAGCCGGAAACAATAAATTATCGTACATTAAAACCCGAAAGAGATGGTCTTTTCTGTGAAAGAATTTTTGGACCAACAAAGGATTGGGAATGCTATTGCGGTAAGTACAAGAGAGTCAGACATAAAGGTATTATTTGCGAACGTTGTGGTGTTGAAGTTACTGACTCAAAAGTTCGTCGTCAT
>CAZTVM010000027.1:3252-20117 GCA_964617065.1 uncultured Muribaculaceae bacterium | reverse complement strand
CTTCTGGCGAAATCGGTAGTCAATCTATTTTGGCTATGTTTCACTCGCCTTGTCGTTACATTTGTAAAAAAGTTTAATTGTAACCACATGCTTCATTATATCAGAAAAAAATTTTTTTCAAATCATTTTTTATATAAAAACAATATTTTTCTTTTTTATTATAGAATGTAATAAAGAAAAATTAGGAGCACCAAAATATTATGGAACTAAAAAAGACAGAGGCAAAAACATCATTTAATTATATTTTGCTATTAAAAAGGATTTATCCTTTTATTCAACCGTTTTTAGGCAGAGTTATTTTAGGGTTTATAATAGCTATTCCAGTTGGTTTGTTAGATGGAATTGTTGCTTTAGCGCTAAAGCCGTATTTGGATTTAGTTGTTGAGCAAAAAAACATGATTTGGGCTGCAATAATTCCTGTAGGAATTATTGGATTTGCAGCGTTTCAAGGTATTTTGCGGTACTTAAATGTTTATTTAACAGATTGGACGAGTTTAAAGATAACAAATTCAGTAAAAATTGCTTTATACAATCGTCTGGTAGAAATGGATACAAAATTTTTCGATATAAATTCATCAGGAGATGTATTAGCTCGTTTTTTAACTGACCCTGAAACAGCTTCTAAGGGTATCGTTACGCAAATAAAAACTTTAATGAGAGATGCATTCGGAGCATTAGCGCTTATTTGTGTAATGCTTTATAGTTCTTGGCGATTAGCTATAATCGGCGTTTTGGTTCTTTGTTTTGCTTTTATACCAATGCTACTTGTTCGCAAAAAAATCAAAAAAACTTCTAACAAAAACGTAGTTATAGGTGGTCGAATAACTACTATTTTCAACGAAACTTATTCCGGTAACAAAGTTATAACTGCATACTCGTTACAAAATCAACAAAAAGACAGCTTTAAAGAACAAGTTCATCAAAGTTTTGATACGGCGATGTCGTTAACGAAAAGGGTTGCTTGGATGTCACCTTTAATGTATTTAATAGCCTCAATCGGTATAGGTTTAGTTATGGGCTACGGTACGTACTTGATTTTGTCAGGCATAATGACGGCAGGTTCTTTTGCGTCATTCGTTACCTCGTTGCTGTTACTTTACAAGCCAATAAAAAGTTTAGGGAATACGCTCACCGATATACAAAATATCTTTGTAGCAATGGGACGTATGTTTGAGCTATTTGACATAAAACCATCAATCACAGACAGACCCAATGCAAAAGAGCTTAAAGGATTAAACTCGTCTATAAAATTTGAGCATGTTAATTTTGAATATGTGAAGGGGCAGCCTGTTTTAAGTAACATAAATTTAGAAATACCAAAAAATGAAACGATAGCTATTGTAGGTAATTCCGGTGGCGGAAAAACGACATTGGTAAATTTGCTCCCGAGATTTTATGACGTGACATCAGGTGGCATTTTGCTAGATGGTGTTGATATTCGTGATTATAAAATAAATTCATTACGACAAAATATAGCAGTTGTATTTCAGGATAATTTTTTATTTTCAGGTACAATTCGAGAGAATTTGCTCATGGGAAATCAGACCGCAACTGATGAACAAATACGTGAGGTTATACACCTAGCACATTTAGAAGAAGTTTTAAATAACTTGCCTAATGGACTAGATAGTGAACTCAATGAAAGAGGCTTATCATTTTCTGGAGGACAGCGTCAACGTATTTCAATCGCTAGGGCAATGATTAAAAATACGCCGATTGTTATTCTTGATGAAGCAACATCTGCGTTGGATAATGAATCTGAAGCTGTTGTACAGTCTGCTTTAGACAATCTAATGAAAAATAAAACGGTTTTTGTGATAGCGCATAGACTTTCTACCATCAAAAATGCGCATAGAATTGCAGTCATAAATGAAGGACATCTGGTCGAGCTTGGTACTCATGATGAACTTTTGGATATCAAAGACGGACAGTATAGACATCTTTATGAAATGCAATTTCAATCTCAAGATATTTTAACTTCTGCACAATAGTTCTAAACAGGCTTTATCCGTAGGCTAGTTTGATATGCAAAACTGCCTACGGACATTAACCTTTAAATGCTCAATATAGGAGCATCTAATATATAAAATTATCAGATTTTAATACAGCTGTTTAGGTATTCAATTGTGTTTAATTTATTCTTGTATAGGTAATTCAAAAAATAAAGATGCTCATAGCTTATTGAAGAAACTACTAAATTGATTTCAAAACCTTCACAACAAAACGGTTCATAGTCGTATATTACGTAGCTGTTGTATTTGCTTTTCCATTCTTTTCGTTCGACTCGGCAGTTGTTTTCGTTAATTAAGTCTTCGAACCATGGCAAAATGTCTTTATTTACATTCCTAAATTCCAGCTGCTTAAGCTGATTTATTCCTAAATTGTATCTATCAACTAACATTTTTTTACTCCACTTATCTCCTTTGAAACACTAAGTGTCGTTCCAATAATTATCAGTTTAACCTCATTCATCGTGATATAAATTAACCGTATGTACAATTAAAAATGAGATAAATGCATAATCTTTTTATTTTTAAAATAAGAATAAAAGAGTAATGCACAGGTATAGACAAAATTGTTCAAGGCTAATTATTTTAATGTCAAACCTGCGCAAATACATTAATATAAATACTAATTTAAAATATTAATTCCTGAGGAGCTTCCATAATTTCGGAAGGAATTGTAAAAACTGTTGTTATTTCTGTAAAAATTATCATAGTCATTGCTACTATTAAAAGGTATCATTGGATTATAGTAAGGGCTGTTTGTGTGATAATATCGGTCATAAGGATTAGCATTGTAAACAGGTGGCGTATAACCTGTCAGAACAGTGCCAAAAGCCCCAAAGGCGTTTTGCAACGCATTTTTCATTTTTGTGCTTGTTTGTGTATTATTTTCTGTAGAATATGGGTAATAGCAATTTGAAGCTGAATATGCACCCACTGAATTTACAAGTTTACTGTATCTATAGTCAAGTTCACCACTTTGAATAGTGCCAAATACTTTTTGCTCAAGCCTAGACAGCCTATTTTCAATTTTATCATTAGTGTAATTTGTTCCTAAAATCCGACGTTCAAGTTGTTTTACACCGTCCAAGGGTATATTTGCGAACATTGCCGGATTTACATTTTGCATAATTGTTTCCAGTCGTTGCGACAGACTTTCTGTTGTATTTGTCCTTCTAAAAAGTTTTCGCTCAATTCTACTTAAACGATTGTCTACACTTTCGTTGTTATAAGTTCGATTAAAAAGTGCATTCTCAATTGCTGCGATTTGCAAATAATTTTCGTTATTTCCTCTATTATAATAATTTTGCGTAAAACACGGATATAGAGTATCAGCGCAGACAAAATTTATTGTCGATATAGAGTTTGCTGCTAGTAATACTGCTATTAATAAAATATTTGCGAAAATTCGCATTCTTTTTCTCCTTATAGCTTACTTAAATTATTTTTTGTAAATATAATTTCGTGCACATTCGAACATAGCTTTCATTAAACCTGAGTTAGCAATTGTATTAAATCCTGAATTTTGTAGGAGTTGCTCCAGTCGTGCTTCCCAGTACGGATAAATTTCTTCATCACGAATATCGAGAACTTGCGCCATTAGACTAAGCTCTTTCCAGTTCAAAGGTAATGGTCTCGCTCCACGTAAAAAATCTACAATATCGACCCGACTTTTTCTCGGAAATGCTTTCAAAAAAGCAGGCGTATTGCTGAATTTTTCTTTCTTTTTTTCATTAATAAATTCAACTGACTCATCAATTAAAATAGGTTCTTGAGGAATTTTGTATTCGCTGAATTCTTCAGGTGGAACATCCATTACAGCGGCTATTCGCTCTATAGTCGTACCTCGTGTAGAAAAAGGTATTGTTTCATCTATCAAATTGTATACGTAAGATAGTGTAACCCCAATCATTTCTGCAAAATCTTTTTTATGTAAATGATTTGACTCTAAAAACATGTTTACTTTTTCACTGCTTTTTAAATTAACGATAGCTCTATTTGTAGTTGACATAATATTATCCTCCATCATAATAATAGATATATAAACCAGTTTTTTAATTTTTTTAATTAGCAAATTGGTGCATACTCAAAGGTAATATTTACTTTTTAAAGAGACGAATATGAAACTGATAGCTACGCTCGGTAATCCTACAGATAAATACAAAAATACACGTCATAATACTGGTTTTATGATAGCAGATTTTTTAGCGGAAAAATGGGGGTTTAATTTTACACAAGAACCTAAATTCAAATCTGAAATAACAAAAACTTTTTTCAATAACGAGCCGACATTCGTAATGAAACCGCAAACTTACATGAATTTGTCAGGAGAAGCCCTAATCGCAGTGATGAATTTCTTTAAAATAGAGCCGAATGAAATCATAGTGGTTTATGATGATTTATCAATGGATTTGGGCACAATGCGTTTTCGCTCAAATGGCTCTGACGGTGGGCACAATGGAATAAAATCTGTAGCCAAAATAATTGGAACTACAAATTTTGACAGATTGAAAATCGGAATAGGTCCTCAGCCAGCGAATATTCCATCAGAAGTTTTTGTTTTGAATAATTTTGCTCAAGATGAAAAAGAATTGTTGCACAAAACTATATCGAAAGCAGCCAATGCAATTGAAACTTATCTTTTAGAAGGTTTACAAATTGCACAAAACAAATTTAATTAATGATTTTATTATTAAATATTAAAAAACTAAGGTAATTTGAGCAATTATTTTGTACTTTATGTTTTAATATATATAGTTAGTGTAGAAAGGTAAATAGTATGTCATCTCAAGTAAGGTTTTCAGGAAGTAATTATCCACCTCAATATAGTCGAGCGCAAGAAAATAGTGTAACTTATGGAAATGCGCAAAGGTTAATGAATGAGCGTAAGTCGTGTCTTCCAGTACTAGCTGTCACTACCGGTGCAGCAGCTATTGGAGGCGCTGCGTATGGTTATTACACTCCCCCTTCAGTAAACAGCCTTTCTAATTCTTTGGCTCAGGCAATAGAAAATGGAAATCAAGCTATTATTAGTGGGCAACAAACAGGGCTCGTAATTACAAACCCTATTGCCTCCGCAAAACTATATAGTGAGGCACTTGTTAAAGATATCGAAAAAAGTGGATATAATAAAGTATTGAATGGACTGAAACAGCATGATGAATTAAAGGGCGTAGCCCAAATAATAGAAAATGAAAGAAGTCTTAGAACATTAAAATGTACAGGTGTAGCAGCATGAGCTGCTTTAGGTGTTGGCATTATCTATGCTATGATGTCGTACAACCAAAAGAACCATTGAAGTTAATATTTTTGTAAATATTCCTTTTTTGTTTCTTGACATTGGTGTATCTTAGAGATTTAATGTCAGAAAGGAAGCAAAAGAGAATAAAATGAAAACAAGAATAGGCAATAAAATTTAATAATTAAAAAAAGGAAAAGTAGTCGCTTTTCTTTTTTTTTGAAGTAAAAAGGTTTAGGGATGTTGGTAGAAAAGAATTTAAAATCAAAAAAATTACACGAAGGCACAGTGACAAAAGTCAAAGATGTTGCTGAAAATTTATCAATTATTTCATTCAAATCTTTAAATATTGATACGATTGAGTCAGGTCAATTTGTTTCTATACTTTGTGATAATTTGACGTTACGTAGACCGTTTAGCGTTTATGATTTTGATAAGAAAACGCAAACAGTCAGTGTTATTTTTAAGCATAAAGGCAAAGGCACAGCGTATTTGTCGGCACTAAAAACAAATGATGAAATTAATTTTATCGGAGCTATGGGGAACGGATTTAAAATAGAGGATAAAAAAACATTATTAATCGGTGCAGGCGTTGGTTTTGCACCTATTTCGTATTTAAAAAAATCATTGCAGGCAAAAAATATTGAAAATCTATTTGTTTCAGCTTTTATGAAAAAGATTGAAATTCCTAGTATAACCAATTTTGACAGAGTTGTGACTAATGATGGTTCAGCAGGATTAAAAGGAACTATTTTAGATTATTTAGATGAGTTAGTAGAAGAATTTAAGCCTGAAAAAATATGTGCTTGCGGCCCTCACGTTGTATTGAAGGCTATCGCAAAATATGGTGAAAAACATGAAATAGACACTGAACTGGCTATGGAAAAAGTAATGGCATGTTCAATAGGTGTCTGTCGAGGTTGTGTCATTCAAATTCGAGATAAAAATGGAGATGTGAAAAACGCAACGATTTGTCACGATGGTCCGATATTCAAGGGAAGTGAGGTCGTATGGTAGTTTTCGAAAACGTAAATTTGAGTACAAATTTAAACGGGTTTGCCATAAAAAATCCTATTTTGACAGCTTCAGGCACTTATGGATATGCGAATGAGTTTGAAATTTTTTATTCACCATCTGAATTAGGCGCAATTGTGACGAAAGCTATCACGCTAAAACCGAGATTGGGCAATAATCATGAAAGAATTTTTGAAGTTGAAAACGGAATTATCAATTCAATAGGATTGGAAAACGTAGGCATAGAAGCTTTTATTCGTGACAAAGTATCTGTTTTAGAAAAAAAGAATATCAACTACATCATGAATGTTGCGGGTGCAACTGTAGATGAATACATAGAAATGGCGAGTATTTGCGAAAATCAAAAAATAAAAGCTATTGAATTGAATATCTCATGTCCTAACGTAAAACATGGCTGTTTAGAGTTTGGCACAGATAAGAAAGCTATTTCTGAATTAGTTAAAAACATCAAAAATGTTTATAAGGGATTTTTAGTTGTCAAATTAACTCCAAACGTAACAAGTATAGAGGAAATTGCACTTGCTGCTCAAAACGCAGGTGCGAATTGCATTTCTGCGATTAATACAGTTAAAGGCTTTGGTATAAAACTTATTTACGACAAAAAACAAAAACAATTTATTAAAGTATCAGAGGTTAAAGGTGGGTTGTCAGGTTCTGCAATTAAACCAATTGCTCTGGGAGTGGTGGACAGATTATATGGGGTTTTAGATATTCCTATAATAGGAATAGGGGGAGTTTACAATTTTAATGATGTTTTAGAATTTTTTGCGGTTGGTGCAAAGGCTGTTCAAATTGGCACGGCAAATTTTACAAATCCAAATATTGGATTAGATATCGTAAATCAAATGAAAAATTTTATGATAGAGAACGAAATTAAAAGTGTAGATGAATTACAAGAAATGCTAAAAAAAACAAGGGGAAATTAATATGAATGAATTGAAATTAAAGGAAAATAATGAAGTTTTAGAACTTTTGGAAAAAGCTGAAGGCGTTTTAAAAGGACATTTTTGCCTAACGTCAGGCTTGCACTCAGACATGTATTTTCAATGTGCGAAGCTGTACCAGTATCCTGAAATAACAGAAAAAATCGGTCAAAAAATAGCTGAAAAATTAAAAGATATAGAATTTGACACAATTGTTGCACCTGCAATAGGGGCGGTTATTATAGGTTATACTGTCGCTAAGCATGCAAAAAAAAGAAATCTTTTTGTCGAAAGAAAAGACGGAGAAATGCAACTTAGACGAGGATATTCAATTGCAAAAGGTGAAAAAGTCGTGATTATCGAAGATGTTATAACTACAGCAAGAACAATACGAGAAACGCAAGAAGCAATAAAGGATTTCGGTGCAGAGATTGTTGCTGTGGGCTGTATAGTAGACAGAACAGCAGGAAATACTGAATTTAATATTAAATCACTTCTACAAATTACACCCGTGACTTATGAGTCAGAGAATTGTCCGCTTTGCGAGTCTGGTGCGCCACTGGTTAAACCCGGAAGCAGAAAATAATTAGTAAGGAAAAGATGAAAAATCTGTTAAACATACGAGATTTATCGGTTGATGAAATTTCTGAAATTATAAAAACCGCTAAAAATATGGAAACCGGCAATTTCGAGTTAATACCGGAAAAAGCTGCAGTACTTATGTTTTGTGAAAATTCAACCAGAACTCGGCTGAGTTTTGAAATGGCTGCAAAAAATTTAGGTATGAAAGTTTTGAATTTTGACTCTGCTAAATCCTCTTTTTCTAAAGGTGAAAGTTTAAAATCGACGATTGAAAATTTATATTATATTGGTGCAAATATAGTCATATTACGCCATTGCGAAAATGATTTATTAGAAAAAACTGTAGAAAAAATTAATAATCCTATAAAATTCATAAATGCAGGTGCCGGGAGCTATTCACACCCATCACAGGCGCTTTTAGACTATTACACAATGTTGGAACATTTGAAAGCCTTAAAGGGTAAAAAAATTACCATTATCGGCGATATCGAACATAGCCGTGTCGCACGCTCTAACATAGAGCTTTTAAGTAAATTTGAGGCAGATGTGCATGTTTGTGCGCCGGAATATTTTAAGCCTAGTGATTTACAAAAATTGCCCGCTACTTATGATAAAAGTTTGTCTAAATCTATTGAAAAAGCTGATGTAGTAATGTGTTTAAGAATACAGAAAGAGCGACTAAACGGACAGGCGATAGATGTTGCAGATTATATAAAAGACTATCAATTAACTACAGAAAAAGTAGAAAAATATGCACCTAACGCAATCATAATGCACCCCGGACCTGTGAATTATGACGTTGAAATGAGTGAAGAACTGATTGAAAGTGAGAAGGGTAAAACAATTTTAGAACAAGTACGCAACGGTGTTTATGTAAGAATGGCAATATTGAAAATATTGCTAAAGGAAGCTTAAAAGGTAAAAATGTTATTAAAAAATGGTAGAATAATAAGCCCTAATGAAAATTTTGATGAAATTGCTGATTTAAGAATAGAAAATGGCAAAATCGTTGAGATTGCGACATCAATAGCTGAAAAATTCAGAGAAGAAGTGATTAATTGCAAAGATTTTGTCGTTGCACCGGGCTTCGTTGAATTACATTGTCATTTGAGAGAACCCGGATTTGAACAAAAAGAAACCATTGAGAGCGGTATAAACTCAGCCATTGCAGGTGGGTTTACAACTATCTTTCCAATGGCGAATACAAAACCAGTCGTAGATAATATTGAGACTTTGGACTTTGTTAATAAAAAAGCTAAAAAGCATAGTGAAATTGAATTTCATCAAATTTGTGCAATTACCAAAAATTTAGAAGGAAAAGAACTAGTTAATTTTAATGAATTAGCAGAAAAAGGTGTTATTGCATTTTCTGATGACGGACATGGCGTAGAAAATTTAGAATTACTTGAAAAAGCGTTGATTAGAGCTAAAAGCTTGAATAGCTTGATAATTTTACATTCAGAAGATAAAAAATTAGCCCAAAATGGTGTAATTACTGAAAGCGACTATGCCAAAAAACTAGGTTTAAGAGGAATACCGACTGAAGCAGAAAGTAGTGCTATCGAAAATGAATTAAAAATTATTGAAAAAACAGGTGCAAAAGTTCATTTTGCGCATGTTTCAACATCTAAATCAATAGAGTTAATAAGAAACGCTAAAAAAACAGGTCTAAACATCACGTGCGAAACGGCACCGCACTACTTTAGCTTAGCATTGGGAGATATAAAAGATTTTAGAGCTATTTATAAAGTTAATCCGCCGATTAGGACTCAAAGTGACGTAGAGGCTGTTATCAAAGCTATTTGCGATGGAACTATAGATGCAATTGCAACTGATCATGCGCCACATACGGAAGTTGAAAAAATGTCGGATATTTACACTGCACCAATGGGCATAGTCGGGTTTGAAACTGCTTTTGGTTTGACGATGACTAATTTGGTGGAAAAAGGTTACGTTACATTAAGCAAGGCAATCGCTTTATTATCAAGCAATCCTGCTAAAATCACAAAATTAAAAAATCAAGGTTCGATAAAAATTGGCAATTTTGCGAATTTATGCGTGTTTAATCCGACAGAAAAGTACAAAGTCGACGCAACTAAATTTAACTCAAAATGCAAAATATCGCCGTTTCACAACACTATTCTTACAGGAGTTGTAAAATATACAATCATAAACGGAAAGGTTATACAAAATGGAAACAATGAATAAAATTAATTCAAAAATAAAAGAAAAAATAGTCTTAGCGCTAGATGTAGACAGTGTGGAAGCAGGAAAAGAACTCATTACGGAGTTAAAGGACTATGTTGGTGTGTTTAAAGTTGGTTTGCAATTCTACACAGGCTGTGGCACAGAACTGTTTGATTTTATGAAAGAACATAATCTTGAGTATTTTTTCGATATGAAATTAATGGACATACCTAATACTGTCAAAAAAGCATCTGAAAATATAATACGAAATGGTGCTTCATTCTATAATGTCCACGCACTTGGAGGCTATGAAATGATGAAAGCATCGGCTGACACAGCTCGTAGCGTAGCAAAAGAATTAAATAGAAAAGAACCAACGATTTTAGCGGTTACTGTTTTGACGAGTATAAGTGATGAAATACTAAATAATCAATTAAAAATTGACAAAACCGCAAACAGTTATGCTTTAGAACTGGCAAAATTGGCTAAAGACAGCGGTTTGAGCGGTGTTGTAGCAAGCGTTTGGGAAGCAAAAAAAATAAAAGAAGTCTGTGGCGCAGATTTTAAAGTTCTTTGTCCGGGCATAAGACCTGAATGGGCAGCAAAAAATGAGCAAAAACGATTGGCCACACCGAAAAGAGCTATTGAGGAAGGCGCTGATTATTTAGTAATCGGTCGAGCTGTCACTGCAGCTGAAAACAGAGTTGCAGCGATGCAAAAAATTTATGATGAAATTGAACTCACTATGAACGAAAGCAGGTAGTTATATGAATAACAATAAAACAGCAAAACTTATTTTATCAAACGGAATGGTATTTGAAGGAAAATCGATTGGCGCAGAAAATACACTGTTTGGCGAATTGGTTTTTAACACCTCAATGACAGGTTACCAAGAGGTTTTGACCGACCCTTCATACGCTTCACAAGTCGTCGTAATGACTTATCCTGAAATAGGTAATACAGGAATTAACCAATATGACTTTGAGAGTGACAGTGTTTATGCTCGAGGTTTTATTGTAAAAAATTATTGTGAAAATGAGTCGCACTATCAAAGTATGCAAACATTATCAGAATTTTTGAAAGAAAATAATGTTGTAGGTATTTCAGGAGTTGACACAAGGCATTTGACAAGAATTTTACGTGAGAGTGGAACTATGAATTGTATGATTACTACTGATAATGTCACTGACAAGCTTATTGATGAGCTTGAGAGGTATGAGTTGAGCAAAGATTTAGTGACAATATGCAGTCGTAAAAAAACTGAAAGTTTTTATTGCAAAAAATCCGTAGAAAATCCGATAAACATTGCAGTAGTGGATTTAGGAATAAAGAACAGTATTTTAAAAACATTGAAAAATTTTGATTGTAATATTACAATTTTCCCCTGTGATGTAGATGCAGATACACTTTTAGATAGTAAATTTGATGCAGTATTTTTGTCAAACGGTCCAGGAGACCCTCAAGACTGTACAAGTATAATAAAAATGGTCGGCAATTTAGTCGGTAACATACCGATTTTCGGGATTTGTTTGGGGTATCAAATTTTGTCAATTGTCTTAGGCGCAAAAACATACAAGCTGAAATATGGTCATCGAGGAGGAAACCACCCAGTCATTAATCTCGAAAGTAACAAAGTAATTATCACATCACAAAATCATGGCTATGCGGTGGATATGGAAAATTTAGGTAAAAACATGAAAGCGACGCACAAAAATTTGAATGATGGCACGCTCGAAGGTTTTAGTGCTGAAAAATTGAGGATTTATGCAGTTCAATTTCACCCTGAAGCAGCTCCAGGTCCTTGTGACGCCGTGAATATTTGTGCAGATTGGATTGAAAAAATAAGAAATTATAAAAAAAACTCAAATAATGCTCCAAAAAATTCAAAACGAGAAATATTTGCGTAAAATACATAAAAAGAGGATAAAAATTGATGGGACGTAATAAAAACATAAAGAAAGTGCTTGTAATCGGTTCAGGTCCAATAGTTATAGGACAAGCTGCAGAGTTTGATTATGCGGGCGTACAGGCATGCAGGGCGCTTCGTGAAGAAAATATAAAAGTTGTATTGGTGAATTCAAATCCTGCAACGATTATGACTGATGAGGATATCGCAGATAAGGTTTATATCCAACCGATTACAGTAGACGCATTGGATTACATAATAAAAAAAGAACGTCCGGACGGATTGATAGCGACTTTAGGTGGACAAACAGGTCTTAATATGGCTTGTGAATTAGACAAAGCCGGTATTTTACGAAAATACAATGTCAAACTTCTCGGTACAAATATTGAGTCAATTAACAAGGCAGAGGATAGAGAATTATTTAAAGAATTAATGTTAGAAATTGGTGAACCAATTCCCGACAGTATGACAGTCGAAAGTTATTCAGAAGCGCTTGAATTTGCAGAAAAAATAGGATTTCCGATAATTATACGACCGGCATTTACGCTTGGTGGCGCAGGCGGTGGTATTGCTACTAACGAAAAAGAGTATGAGGAAATTGTCCATACAGGGATAGAACAATCACCAATTAATCAAGTTTTAGTCGAAAAAAGTATTGCCGGTTTCAAGGAAATAGAATACGAAGTTATGAGAGATGGCAACGATACATGCGTAACGATTTGTAATATGGAAAACATTGACCCAATAGGAATACATACAGGTGACAGTTTTGTGGTTGCGCCGTGTCAAACACTTACAAATAAAGAGGCGCAAATGTTACGTACATCTGCGTTAAAGATTATTCGTGCATTAAAAATTGAAGGTGGCTGTAATGTGCAATTTGCATTGGATACTGCAAGTAATCAATATTATGTAATTGAAGTAAATCCACGAGTTAGTCGTTCATCTGCTCTTGCTTCGAAGGCTACAGGATATCCGATAGCTAAAGTTACTACAAAAATTGCAGTTGGATATTATTTGCATGAAATCCCGAATGCGATTACCAAAAAGACTGTGGCAGCTTTTGAGCCGACGATAGATTATGTTGTCACGAAAATTCCTAAGTGGCCGTTCGACAAATTTGCGAAAGGCGATAGATTATTAGGCACTAAAATGAAAGCTACCGGTGAAGTTATGGCTATCGGTCGTACTTTTGAAAGTTCCTTTAAAAAAGCAGTTACATCAATTGAAGACAAAAACACAGGCTTAATTTGGAAAAAATATGTTGATTTGTCAGATAGTGAGTTGAGAAAACAACTTCATATTCAAGACGACAGAAGAATTTTCAGAGTATCAGAAGCCCTAAATCGAGGGTTTGCAGTTGATGAAATTAATCAAATAACTAAAATAGACCCTTGGTTTATTAACAAAATCAGAGATTTAGTAAATTTTGCAAAAGATTTAAAAACAACAAAACTCACCAAAGACACTTATATAAAAGCAAAAGAAAAAGGATTTTTAGACAGTGAAATAGCATATTCTATGAATAAATCAGAGGAAGAAATTTTAGCGTTTAGAGAAATGAATAACATTACAGCTTCCTTTAAAATTGTCGACACTTGTGCAGCTGAATTTGAGGCAAAGACGCCTTATTATTATTCAACATATAACGAGGAAAATGAAAATTTTGTTGACAAAAATGGTAAAGAGAGAATATTAATACTCGGCTCAGGACCAATACGTATCGGACAAGGCATTGAATTTGATTACTGTTCAGTGCACGCAGCTTGGGCAGTTCGCAAAAACGATTACATGTCGTTAATTATTAATTCAAATCCAGAAACACTTAGCACAGATTTTGACGTAACTGATAAACTATATTTTGAACCAATGAATATTGAAAATATAATGAATATAGTAAAAATAGAAAAGCCAAAAGGCGTTATGGTTCAATTTGGAGGGCAAACAGCCATCAATCTTGCGCCACAACTGGCTAAAAAGAAAGTTCAAATTTTAGGTACTTCACTAGAGTCTATAAACATTGCGGAAGACCGCAAATTGTTTGAGAAGCTGCTAAAAGAGTTACAAATACCTCAGCCGAAGGGATTTGCTGTTCGTTCAACTGAAGAAGCTATAAATGTTTCTAATGAACTTGGTTATCCGCTTTTGGTTCGCCCTTCTTATGTAATTGGCGGTAGAGGCATGCAAGTTGTTTACAATCAAGAAGAATTGCTGACATATTTTAATGAGGCATTGAAATTTTCAGATGAGCACCCTGTGCTGATTGACCAATATATTGCTGGAGATGAGGTTGAGCTTGACGCAATTTCTGACGGCGAGGAAGTTTTAATTCCCGGAATTACAGAGCACATTGAAAAAGCAGGTATACATTCAGGTGACAGCATGGCGATTTATCCGACGCAAACAGTTTCTAAAGAAATAGTGACAAAACTCATTGACTACACGCAAAAAATAGCTAAAAAACTACAAATTAAAGGATTAATGAATATTCAATTTGTGGTTAAAGATGAGATAGCTTATGTAATAGAAGTTAATCCGAGAGCTTCACGTACAGTGCCTATATTGAGCAAAGTCACAGGCATACCGATGAGTGAAATAGCTGTCAATGTAGCTTTGGGGAAAAGTTTAAAAGAGCAGGGTTACAAGCCAAATTTAGCGCAAACGACCTCACTTGTTTGTGTAAAAGTTCCTGTCTTTTCATTTCAAAAGTTAAACCGTATTGACCCTGCGCTAGCGCCTGAAATGAAGTCCACCGGTGAAGTTTTAGGCGTAGATAACAGTTATGACAAAGCTCTTTTGAAAGGATTTTTAGCTGCAGGGTATAAATTCCGTATAAGCAGAGAAGAACGAGAAGGAAAAGACGTGTTGTTGTCTTTGACTGACCATCATAAGCCACATTGTTTGGATATTGCTCGTACTATAAACAGTCTTGGCTATCGAATAGTTGCAACTACAGGTACTTTTAAATTTTTGAAGAAAAATGGTTTGAAAAATTTAAGAGAAATTGAAAATTTTGATATAGAACGATTGCAACGCAACATGAAAAGCAGAGATTTGAGTTTTATTATTAATACACCATCTACAGATGCGAATGCAGCTCGTGTCGGTTCAGAAAATCGAGGATTTTTGTTGAGAACTATTGCTGAGTTTTATTGTACACCTTGCTTCACGTCATTAGACACAGCAAGAGCTTATTTGAGAGCTTTGACATATTATTTAGAACATCAGAAATTAAAATATGACAGTATAGATGAGTATCGAAAAATCAATTTGCTAAGCTGTTTAAGAGAATTAGTTGACTCAAAATAAATAAAAAATAAAGGTGCTTGTTCTACAAGCACCTTTAAAATTATAATTCTTCGGTAAATTATTTAACAACTTCTTTAAACTTTTTACCTGCAGAAAATGCTGGAACTGTTTTAGCAGCAATTTTGATAACTGCGCCAGTTTGAGGATTACGTCCAGTTCTAGCAGCTCTTTTTCTAGCTTCAAATGTACCAAAGCCAACTAAAGTTACTTTGTTGCCTTTAGCAACTGATTTTTGAATAGCATCAATAGTTGCAGCAATTACATCACCGGCAGCTTTTTGTGAAACTTTAGCTTTTTTAGATACTTCTTTTACTAATTCTTCTTTGTTCATGAGAACCTCCTTTTTTCTTACATTCCCTATTATACCTATTTTACTGTTTTTAGCAAGTTTTTATTAATAAAAACTAAAAAAATAATCAATATAATAAGGCTTTCAAGATTATCGAAAAAAACAAAAACGCAAAAAACTAATTATAACTATAATTTCCACTCTGGTCTTAATCTTCCGAAATGAATATTATTGTAAAAATAAGTTAAAATTTGAAAAGAATTATAGCCTTGTTTTGCTAAATTATTAGCGCCATGTTGGCTCATGCCGACACCATGACCATTTTTAGAGAGTTGAGAATCAAATGAAGGTACAGAACGTAAATACGGCAAATCTTTATTCCAAATGCCTCCGGAGTTAGTTGTTTTACCGCCGGAGGAGGCGTGATAATAGGCAGGAACTATATGTTTATTGTATGTGATTACTAAACCTTTTGTGACATCGACGGCATGGTTCGTTTTTTTTGTTTCAGCAGAAGCGCCGTTGTAGGCTTGGTCCTCAGGTGTATCTTTTAAATCGTATCCGTGAGAGCCACGCTTGCCTGTATTTGCGAGCGCATAGCTTCTTGCAGCTATAGCTTGGGCTTTTAGCGCTTCTAATTCCCACTTTGAAGGCATTTCTGATGGCACTACGCCTCTAATGTAAGATTCTAAATCTACATCGTTTATAACTGTTAAAGTACTGCCTTTAGCCGTTATAAGTAAATTCCCACGATACCAGTGTTTTTTGACTGATGTGAAGCCGCTATTAATTGATACAGTGATAGAATTTGTGCTTAAATTGTAGAATTTGCCGCCCGTAAAAATGTATATATTGCCGCCAGACGCCTTTATTTTGTAGGGTTTCATTGCTGCAATTTTTGTCAGAGCTATTCCATTTTTGGAATTGATAATTTCAGCGCCGTTAGAAGCCGCTATTGTGGTTTGATTAATATTTTCTTGCAAGCCGATTTTAATTGCTTCTGCATTTTGCATAAACAAAAAATTCAATAATATTATAAAAATTGACAGCAAAAAATTTTTCATTTTAATTAATTACTAGGGTTAAGTTCCTCAGCTTTTTGTATAAACTCAATGACCTCGAGCGAAATTTGTTTTTGCACATCAGCAGCAGCGTTGCGCAAATATTCAAGTGCTTCAAATAAAGTTTTTTCATCGTCGTACCAACGTTTTAGACTGAATTTAAGGCTGTCAATCAACCCACTGTGCAAATCTACATTATTTTTTTGCGCCAGTGAAATGATATAATCTGCACAGCTAAGGCGCACAACGTTTTTTGAATTTTTTATTAAACTTATTGCCAAACTTAAAGACGGGTTTTCGTCATAATATCGATTGTACATGAACGCTCC
>CAZTVM010000027.1:0-3242 GCA_964617065.1 uncultured Muribaculaceae bacterium | reverse complement strand
ACTACTATGTACTTACTACTAAATAGTAAGTTTTAACTTCATTAAAGTCAATAAGTTTACTTTTATTTACTATTAAGAAACTTTTTTGCGATTTTGCGCAACCATGTATTGTGCATAAGCTGTTTGAGCATTATTTTTAAACCATACATCGTGAATTGCGACGGTAGAGCCGTCTTCAAACTCGCATGAACCAAGTTGATTATGTTGAACATCACCTGTTTCAGATTGTTCAGTATAATTTTCTACATTAATTTTAGAAACTTTGCTCAATTCTTCTAGATTAGAAGTATTGTCGTCAGAAATAAATCCTAAATTAATACCAACAGAGCTTAATGCTTTTTTCAATGCCTCTAAATCGACATTACCGTTTTCGTAACATTTAATACCGGTATTTTTTTCAGCCGATTGAGCAACAAGTTTTAATGCGTCAAAGCCGTTTGCAGCATTTAAAGCTTCGCCAGTGAAAGGATCTACTGTTTTATTACCAAAAACTTCTGCGCCATCAATATTATTGTTGCCATTAATATCTGACATAGCCAGCATTTTGTCACCATCGACTGCGGCGCCATCAGCAGTTCCATTATTGTCGATATCTACACCGATACCAGCTTTTGCCGCTACTTTTCCGTCTTTATTAAAATCAATGATTAACGGTGAATTCGTGTTTCCACCTGCGAGCGTGCCCAAAGTTACTGAGCTGCTTGATGTATTAGTTCTCGTGTCGTAAGTTATAATAGGGTCATCTGATTTAGTGTAATCTGCGTCAATTTTGATTTTATTATTGCCGTGACCTAAATTGGCATCTACATTGCTGTCGCCTGTTGTTATGTCCAGATTATTATCGCCATCGCCCATATTTATGTTTAAATTATTTATTCCTGAAATCGTATAAGTAGTAACATTTGTGGTTTTGTATTCATTTGTTGTTGTCACTGTTTTTTGTCCGCTTATAGTTTCTTGTGCAGAAACAGTCAAATATGTGCTACCATCCTCGACTGAAACCATTGCTTTGTAACGTTCTGAGTTGCCACATTTTTGGTAAATATGATATTGTCCGTCAGCTGCTTTAGCTACAACGTATCTGGGAACTCCGTTTACAACCTGCGCAAAATCTACTGATTGTACAATATTATATTCTTCAGCGCTTAAAACAGTTTTTAATGTGCTCATAAGATTTTCCGAATCTGATATTGCGGTAGAACTCGTAGAGCCTATTAATTCCTCAGTTGTAGTTGTCGTAGAAGAAAGACTAGATATCCAATAATCGGCCAATTCTGTAAATCTGCCTTCTTCATAAGCTTTATCGAGCGTTTCAATTATGTTGTTTCCATTTCCACCATAGATATCAGCATTATTGCCCCAAAGACCTATAGTGTTATCGCCATCGCCAACATTTATTCTCAAAGCGTTGCCGACTGCACCAATCAAATTGTCACCGTTTCCTGCAAATATGCTACTTGCAAAGCCTATTGATTGCAAATTATTATCGCCATTGCCTACTGTTATGTTATTGTAGTCACCTTCTGATGTAATTTTATTGTCACCGTCAAAAGTAATAATAGAGTTTTGGTTACCGTTACTGATTATCGTATTGTCGCCGCTTTCAGCAGTCAGAATATTTTTATTGCCTTCTGATTCAATCGAGTTATTGCCCTTGCCGGCGTTTGTTACGTTTCCGTTGCCATAATTATACATTGCGTCGTCGCCGTCTTCACCGAATGTTTCATTGTTGTAGCCTTCAGTGTACATTGCGTCGTCACCGTTGCCGCCTTTAGAGGTGTTATTGTGTCCTGTTACATATATGCAGTCGTCGCCGTCCCCGCCATCAATGACGTTGTTTGACGTTTCTGCTGACAAGTAAACTTCATTATCTTGAATACTAGCAAACACATTTTTAACTGCACCGGTTGTATTGGTATTTCTGGTAGCTGTTGAAGCTATTTTAGAGTCACTCGCAACTGCTTCTTTTGCTATCGTTGTGTCCAGTTTATCTATGTTGTCTGTAGTTATTGCTGTAATTTTGTTGCTCACAAATCTGTCCTCATATTTGTTTATTTATATATATAAAGTAAAATTATTATATATAATTGATATATATCTGTATATATAACGTGTTTTTGTTACAAATATTTACATAAATAATAAAAAAATAAATAGTGATAAATTAATAAAAAGATATTGAAAGTTAATATTATTGTGTAGTAGAATATAATAAAAGTATTGTGGAGAAGAATACATGTTTGAACGTTTTACAGAAAAGGCAATAAAAGTAATAATGTTGGCTCAAGAGGAAGCTCGTCGTCTAGGACACAATTTCGTAGGGACAGAGCAGGTTTTGTTGGGTCTGATAGGTGAAGGTACCGGAGTCGCAGCAAAAACATTGAAATCGATGGGCGTTACGTTAAAAGACGCTCGAGTTGAAGTCGAAAAAATAATCGGTCGAGGATCAGGATTTGTCGCTGTAGAAATACCTTTTACTCCTAGAGCTAAAAGAGTTTTGGAATTATCATGGGACGAAGCCAGACAGCTTGGTCACAATTACATTGGCACGGAGCACCTTTTACTCGGTTTAATCCGAGAGGGCGAAGGTGTAGCTGCAAGGGTTTTAGAAAACTTAGAAGTAGATTTGAATAAGTTAAGAAGTAACATCATAAAGATGCTAGGCGACTCGAAACCTCAAGCTACAACAGGCGCAACTGCTGGAGCACCGAGTGGTGGAAAGACAAAAACTCCAAGCTTAGATGAATTTGGCACCGACTTGACGCTCGCTGCTCAAGAACAACGACTTGACCCTGTTGTCGGGCGTGAAAAAGAAATTGAACGTGTTATCCAGATATTGGCCCGTAGAACGAAAAACAATCCGGTTCTGATAGGAGAGCCCGGCGTTGGTAAAACAGCCGTGGTTGAAGGATTAGCTACGAGAATTGTGAACTCTGATGTTCCTGATATTTTAGAAGACAAAAAAGTTATCCAACTTGATATGGGACTGTTAGTCGCTGGTACAAAGTATCGTGGCGAATTTGAAGAACGTTTAAAAAAGATAATGGACGAAATTCGTCAGGCTGGTAATGTAATTTTAATTATAGATGAAATGCACACGTTGATAGGTGCAGGCGCTGCTGAGGGCGCTATCGATGCAGCTAATATTTTAAAACCAGCATTATCTCGAGGTGAGATACAGATGATTGGTGCAACCACATTAGACGAATATCGTAAACATGTCGAAAAAGACTCAGCGTTAG
>CAZTVM010000026.1:0-20413 GCA_964617065.1 uncultured Muribaculaceae bacterium | reverse complement strand
TGGAACTGATAAATATTCAAAAAGTAAAATTATTAAATATTTGAATCAGTATAATACTATTAAAGTATCGAGAGATAATTACTTCTCCAAGCATTATAGTAATACATATTTTAGTAAAGAAAATTGCCGAAAAATTGGTTATATCAGAGAAGATATTGAAAATAATTTCAAAGCAAGCAATATTAATTTACGTGAAAAATGCATTTTAATAACCTCGTTATTATATGCAATGGATAAGATTGCAAATACTTGTGGACATTATGATGCTTATCGAAGAAATGGGGAATTGAATAAAGGCTTAATATTAAGTTTTCCTAAAATAGAACAATCGCATTCTAGAAATAAACTCTATAACGAAGATATAAACAAATTAGTTAAGAATATTTCTGCCGATGTGGTATATTTAGATCCCCCTTACAATTCTCGACAATATTGCGATGCGTACCATTTACTTGAAAACGTTGCAAAATGGGAAAAACCAAATGTCTTTGGAGTTGCAAAAAAAATGGATAGAACCAAATTAAAAAGCGATTATTGCACAATAAGTGCAACAAAGGCTTTTGAAGATTTAATAGAAAATATTAATGCAAAGTACATTGTATTGTCTTATAACAATATGGCAGAAAAAGGCAATGACCGTTCTAATGCTAAAATTTCAGATGAAGATATTTATAGAATATTAGGCAAAAAAGGTAAAGTTAAAACTTTTGAGCAGGAATATAAAGCATTTTCAACAGGAAAATCTAATATTGAAGAAAATGCAGAAAGACTATTCATATGCCAATGTTATTAGATTCAGACATTGATTTGGAATTAATTCAATCGCCTCTGAATTATACAGGTGGTAAATTTAAATTGCTACCTCAAATATTGCCATTATTCCCTGCAAATGTTGATATTTTCGTTGATTTATTTTGTGGTGGAGCAAATGTTGGGGTTAATATAAAAAGTCAAAGAACAATTCTTAACGATACCAATGATAACCTCACATATTTATTTAATGCATTCAAAAATCTCGGAAATGACTTTTTTTCATTAGTAGATGAAATAATTGAGAAATATGATTTATCACAAAGTTCTAAATTTGGTTATGATTATTACTCTTGCAATAGTAATTCTGGTTTAGCGCCTTATAATAAAGATAGATTTTTAAAATTAAGAGAAGATTTCAATAATAGCAAAGATATTGGTTATTATCATTATGCAATGCTATATGTTTTAATTATTTATTCATTCAATAATCAAATTCGCTTTAACAGACAAGGTCAATTTAATTTGCCAGCAGGCAAACGTGATTTTAATGAAAAAATGCAAGAAAAATTGCAAAAATTTATTACACGTTTAGAGAGTAAAGACTTTGAATTTTCAAATAAAGATTTCAGAGACTTTGATATTTCGCAATTAACCAAAAATAGTTTTGTATATGTAGATCCGCCATATTTAATAACTTGCGCAACATATAATGAGCAAGATGGTTGGAATGAGCAAGACGAAAAAGATTTATTGGAATTTCTTGATAAGCTGCATTCAAATAATATAAAATTTGGTTTATCAAATGTTCTTCGGAACAAAGGTAAAGAAAACACAATTCTAATTAATTGGCTAAAAAAGAATCAAGAGAAATATAAAGTTTGCAATCTAAAATACGATTATAAAAATTCCAACTATCAAACTAAAAATAAAGATTCAATTACTGAAGAAGTTTTAATTATAAATTATTAGGAGGCAGGCATGGATTCATTATGGAGTACGACTACAACTATTCGTGAAGCAGAAAGAATTCCTGCTTTTCTTAAAACTGCAAAAGAAATGGAAAATGAGATTTGGGATGAAAATGCACAAATAAAATTTCAAACTTTACTTATTAAAAATAGGGAATATTTAAATACTGATTCTACTCAAACTTTCAATAAATTAAATCAAGAACAAATAAATTTATTAAAAGATAAAACTATTGAAATGACTTTTGAGCAAGCAAAGGATATTTTTGACACAAAAGAATATCAGGATGCACCAATGCGTGGCAGACAGTCGATGTCTCCTTTGGAAAAATTAGGTCTTGTCGATAGAAGTTCAGGAAAAATTATTATAACTGATACCGGTAATAAATTATTAAATGAAGAAATTACTTTTGATGAGTTTATGTTTGAGTCGTTGTTAAAATTACAATACCCAAATCCTGTTGAAAAAGAACATTTAGATTGGAATTCTAAACCTTTTATAAATACATTAAAGCTTATTAAAAAAGTTAATGAGTTATGTAGATTAAATAATATGAAAGAAAAAGGTTTAACAAAAATAGAATTTGGAATTTTTGCTCTTTCAATAAAAAGTTATACTGAGGTTGAGGAAATTGCGCAAAAAGTTATAGAATTCAGAAATCATTATGAAAATTTAGCAACACCAACAGAAAAAGAAAATTATAGAAAAAGTTATATCGCGCGCAATCTTTCTTCCTTTAACAATCCAGAAAAAAATACAAAAGAATACACTGATAATGTTGTTAGATATATGCGTATCACTAAATACATTTATATTAGGGGGAAATATGGTAATGCTTGTATTGATTTAGAGCCAAGAAGAATGGTTGAAATAAATTCAATATTAGAAAATGATACCGGTATTGCTAAAGATTTTACTAAAGAAGATTGGATTGAATATTTTGGCACTTATGGTTCTTATGATTTACCATTTGATACAGTTGAAAAACTTACTGAAATATTTAACGAAATAAAACAGGATATAAATTCGTTGGAAAATAAATTATCACTACCATTAACAAATGTGGGTTGTCCAACTCAAAAAAATGAAATTAAATCTATGATTGCAGAATTAAGAGCTAAGCGTATAGCGCTTCAAAATTTAGAGATTAAATATGACTGTAGTCAAGATACTTCTCGAATTGAAGAAGCAATAGACGCTTTAAGCAACATAGGTAAATTAGATTTAAAACCATCTATCGCTCTTGAAAAATGGACAAATATAGCACTAAATATTATAAATGATTCTTTATTAATAAAACCAAATAGCATTGTTGGAGATGATAACGAGCCTACATTTACTGCTCCTGCAGGTGTACCAGATATTGAATGTTATTATGAAGATTTTAATGCAGTTTGTGAAGTTACAATGCTTAAAGGACGTGACCAATGGTACAACGAAGGTCAGCCGGTTATGAGGCATTTAAGAGAGTTTGAAACAACAAATAGCAACAAGGATTGTTATTGCTTATTTATTGCGCCATCACTTCATCAAGATACAATCAATACTTATCATACTAGTGTCAAATATGAGTATGATGGAGCAAAACAAAAAATTATACCTATTACTATCGCGCAACTTATAGAAATACTAAAAACCGTATATAAATTTAAAGTTGGCAATATTGATTTTAAGCATGAATACATAAAGAAACTTTATGATGACATTCTTGAGGTTGCAACAAGAGAATCTGCTTCAAATTGGATTTCAAAAATTCCTGAATCAATAAGCGAATGGCAGATTGAAATGAATTTATTAGTCGCTTAATTTTATCCATATATTACTTCTATTCTTAATATGCTTCCAATTTATTTCTTTTGATTTATTGTGTTGTGTGTTAAAGGAGGTTGTGTATGGAAGAAAGATTTGTTATTAAAAGAAAAGATTTTAAGAAGTTAGAACGATATGCTGAAAATATTTACAACACAGCAGTTGTGATTGATTATTTTTGTTCATCACAAAAGGAATATGAAGAACTTTATAACCTCGCACCTATTGTTAAAAACCTCCGTCGAGATGCTGACCAAGTTAATGCATTTTTTATAAATTATCCTGAAAGGATTGATTAGAAGCTATTCTAGCTTTGCCAAATAATGACAAATATTGGTCATAGCCTTCCATTGTTTCAAAATCTGTATCATATTCTTGTGCGTAAGCATCTTTTCTTGACATCTTTTGAACTTTTTTAGGATAGATATAAAAATAAACATCTTTATTCAATTTTAAAAGTTTTTCATCGACTAAATTTTTTAATGCGCTTATAACTTCACTTTCTTCTAATTCTGAAAGAGATATCATTTCTTCTAATTTAAATTTTTCAAGACGTTGTGCAAATTTTAATATTAGTTTTCTATTCATCAAAATTCACTCCTTTCACGTGTTTTTCTTCGATTTTTAATAACCCATTTGTTTGCGCCAAATTTTCTAATGTTGAAATTGCTTTGCTTAATTGTCGAAATCTATTTATTTTCTCAAAAATTATTTCTTTAACTTTGCTTACAGGTTTTGTAGTACAACAAATCCATTAGGCGATGACATGAAAAAAGAGCAAACTAATGCATTAAAAAATATTGATGTAAAGATTTGCAGAGAATTAATATATACATTTAATAACACCTTAAATAAAGAAGTATTAGAAGATTTTGATTTTATTAATTCAGAAGGTGTATTTTATTTTAAAATACCAGACAAGTGTCAAACTATAAATGATATTAGGAAACACAAAAAAGAACTATATGATTTTATTTCCGAAATGTTGTTGATGACCTTCAAATTAACAGAAAACAATTCATACATAAAAGATACTGCAGTTCAAACATATATTTTTAATGATTTAATGTTTTCTACTTCTAGATTTGAAGATGATAATGACAGAACTATATTAAGAGAAGCAGAAGAATACTTACAGATTCGTAATCCAAGAGAAGATTTTTGGAAGCATATTTATGATTTAAAGAATATTGAAGAAGATTACGAAACTTGGGAGCAAAAACAAGAAACTAAAAAATCGTTTTCAACATTAGACTATACTCAATTCAATGATGATTGTTCTTTTACATTAAAATGCCGTCAACTGTACTTCCAGTATGGTCATATAGTGGTAAATTATTTTCAATTGATCCACTTCTATACTCAAATTTAAATTCTTTATTAGGAGATGTACTTCCATCTTGATTCGCTATAATTATTTCATCAGCATCACAACCCAAAACAAGATTAGCATTATGAGTTACAATAATAATTTGTCGTTCCTTCTTTTTCTTTTTTATATAAGTAACCAAATCATCATATATAGAACGATTATCTAAATCATCTTCTGGCTGATCTATTAAAATCGGACATTGTGTTTCTGCCAAACTAATTAAAATTTTCAATAAAACTAAAGCTTTTTTACCTGGTGACATTTTATCGATACACACTTCATTCATCTACAATAGACAAAAAGACTTCTGTAGGGAAGTCTTTTTTAGTGGCGTGCCTGGAGGGATTCGAACCCCCGACCTTTTGGTTCGTAGCCAAACGCTCTATCCAGCTGGGCTACAGGCACATATATTTTGTTGTAATTATGTGCAAAACTCAATGAGCAAATCATTGAACTTAATATAGCACGGTCAACTTAATTATATTAAATAAAAAATTTAAATCAAGAATTATATTTTAATATTTAGTTAGTAGTATAAGACAACTGAATGAACGTTGTTATACTAAATAATAAGTCATATGTAAAAGAACACTTTAAATGCGAAGGAGTAACACTTCAAATGCGAAATTTGGAAGAGTTTCACGTAAAAAACAGATGCAGATATTTTGAATTTGAATTTTAAATACACTATTTTTATTCTATAATTAAATATATTGGTTAGCTGATATGAATTTCAAAATTATAACTATTAATAATATAGAAGAATTTCAAAATTGCACATTTAAAGAACATTGGCTTTTTAGAGGGCAGACGCAAGATTGGATATTAAAAAGCAGTATAGAAAGATTGTTTGATGAATTAGATTATGATTATTTTTGGTATTTAGATGAGTATGCAACTGGTAATAAATCTTATAGACAAGAATTTATTGATAAATTTAAAGCAGAAACAGGTTTCACAAATTATAGCATTCCACATTTGCTATCTTTGATGCAACATTACGGATTAAAAACAGAGTTATTAGATGTGACTGAAAGCAAGGATATTGGATTATTTTTTGCAAGTGAAACTGATTTTGAACAAGATGGTGTACTTTGGGCTTTTAATGTTCCGAATCTTTACCTTTGTAATGTGAAGAATGGAATAGTAAAACATAATAATAAAATTGATAGTAATGAAATAGTTCTTGATTATAGAAAAAAATCATTGACACCAGAGGCTTTCAATAAAAACTTTATTTGTCATTGCAGTTTGCATGATTATCAAAAAAAAGAAAATAATAGAATCAAAAGGCAAAAAGGGAAATTTTTACTTGCTCCTAATTTTTGGGTAAACAACTATTTTGCCAATACAGAAAATGCAATTTTTTCTTCTTACGGACTTTCTAAAAACAAATCATATCATTCAAGGGTAAAAGACATTGATTATGAATGCTTAGGAGACAAAATAATCAAGTTTATTATTCCTGCAAAGCTAAAAGAAGAGTGCTTATATTATTTAAAAAATAAAAATATTACAGAAGCATACTTATTCCCTACAACCGAAGAAGATGAAAAGCTGGAAAAAATTTGTAAGAACATACTTAATGAATTTAAAATAAGAGAACGCAAATTTTAATAAAATTATAATATGTTAGTAAAAATAAAAATAAAAGTTCTCGCTAGGTTCATTTAATTCCTTGAATTTCCATACTGTTGTAGAGCTACCAAGCACATTTGTATAACTATAATTGCCAGTATATAAAAATTTACCGGAAATTATTTGGTTTTCTACATATGGTTTATTTGTAACGATGAAAGCTTTTTTAAAATGTGATTGATATCCATATTCAGATTCATAAGCATGTACAACAAGAATGCCATTTTTAAGTTTTTGAATAACTCTTAATTTTGAATAAGCACCTGCTATATAGTAGGAATTATTTTGAGGATAAGCTGTTGGAGCTAATAAAATATCCATTGTTCCAGCGTACTTAATATTACCATATCTCTGTTTATAAAAATTTTGTAACTTATTTTTTTCATAAGTATAGCTATAGTTATACACTTCATTAGAAATATTTTTATATTTATTAATATACAAATTTATCAGGTCATTTATATTTTGATATGCCTCATGGTATGTCTCTGAATATTCTGTTTCAAATTGTTCTGCTAAATCTTTATCAACCGAACCACTATATGTATGTAATTTTTCTTTATATAAAGAAACAGCTTCTTCAAAAATCTTTGTGCCTACAAAGTCATTATATACTTCTTCGTACTGCTTTTTATAATCTGAAGTTATATCATACAAATAGCTGTTTGATTTCATGTCATTATGATTTTTTTTGAAATTTTGATATAAATTTTCTATTTTTGTATCATCTTGTTGTAGCATATCTTTTAGGGGAATACCATTGTTGCGAATTTTCCCGCTTTTTTCTACAATTTGCCCATTCTCAAAATTCTTATAATATTTGTCTAAATACTCAAAAACTTCTTCTTTTGCTTTCTTTTCATTTTGAATTTGCAATTCTTGTTCTGTGGGAACATAGAAAAAGTTTTTAATTCCTTGTTTTATTTCTTTTAATCCTGCATAGCATGGTAAACTTAGGTTTATTATTAAAATTAACAACAAAAACTTTTTCATATAATTCCTTTTAAAATTAATTACAAATTTCTAACAATTTTGTTTATGATAGCATAAATAAAATGTAATTGTATTGAACAACAAAAAAATACATTGATGCTTTCTATATTAAAAAAACTCATTCTTGTATCGCCCTGTTTAGTATAGGAACTAAAGCAGTCGATTTTGATTTGATTTCTTCATCTTCAAGTTTTTCTTGAACCTCAACTTCAAGAGATGAATATTTAATTTCATAGGACTTACCGCATTGAACGGTAACTTCACGAGCAATGTATTTCCCTTTTTGAATCGCAATTCTGAGGAATCGATTACTGCTTAAACTTTTGACTTTTGCCACTTCATTAATATTAATATATTCTTCGTTTTTCATAGCACAAACACCATAAATCGAAGTCAATAGCATTGGAACACCATTTCCGAGTGTTGTGTCGGTTTTGTATCAATTTAAATCAAGGAGGAACTTTTCTAAAACTCCCTGTCAATTTTTCTCATTTTTAAAATTGTTTTTCTCAAACTTGCTGAAATTTTGTTTCCGACTTTTTCGGGAAAATTTCCGACTAAAATTTCAAAAGTCCTATACCAAATTTCGCATTTTAACCGCCCAAGACATAAACACCGTCTAAACCTCAGCTATATTAGGGTTTTAAGCAACTGTCCATCGATAGGACAAATTCGGACAGTTCAAAGACTTTTCAAGACAGTTGAATTGCGAAATTTGGAATAGTTCCAACAGGTAATTTTTAAACAGTTAGGAGCTTGTGGGGTAATTTCGCATTTTAACCGCCCTTTCGCAACTGTCCTGTCAAATTATATCATAATTTACCAAATAAGATATAGCTTTAATGAAAATAACAAACTACTTAAAACGAGTGATGAGGACAATTTTAATTTTAACAGTGATAAAAAAACATAAAAATCGATAAATTTAGTAGGTTCTTATTAAAAACGGAGAAGCCGGGATTCGAACCCGGGATGCAGTTGCCCACATAACACCTTAGCAGGGTGCCGCCTTCAGCCACTCGGCCACTTCTCCAAAGTACATCTTTCATTCTACCAAAAAATCGTTTTTTTTACAATTTAATTTTTTATTTTTTTAGTAAATATTATTCTTTTTGCTAAAAAAAATAATACTTTCAGCTATACAAACAGAACTAACTAACATGGATAATATAAATAGTCGGAAATATGAAAGTACAAAAAAAAGAATGAAAAGAGAAAAATATGACAGCACTTAATTATTTTAAATTTCTTAAAAAGAAAATAAATGAATACGACAGAACTGCTAAAAATCCGTTTATCGACAAAAATTATACTTACAATCAGTTCAAATCGTTATTTCCATACACGTATGTTTGGATAGAAAACAGCACAAACGATGAAAAGAAGTAATTATTATCCTTGTTTCATCGCAGCTTTAAGACGAGCGAGAGCCTTTGCTATTGCTATATTTGCACGCACAGCGTCGATTTCTGCTTCATTCCCTTCTAATCGAGCTTCGGCTCTTGCTTTTGCCGCTTCTGCTCGCATAACGTCAATTTCTCCAGAACGTTCAGCTGAATTAGTCAGGATAACAGCTTCATTTTCTTTAACCTGAAAAGTACCACCCATTGTTGCGATATATTCACATTCGTCGTCAATTCGTATTTTGGTTACTCCTATGTCGATAGGAGTCATGAAAGGAATGTGATCAGGCAAAATTCCAAATTGTCCGCTCTTGCCTTGAGTAATAAGCTCATCAACTTCTGCGTCGAATACAACTTTAGTTGGTGATATTATTTTCAATTTTATTTTTTTATCAGACATAAATTACTTCATTTCTTCAGCTTTTTTAACGGCATCTTCAATCGTGCCCACCATATAAAAGGCTTGTTCCGGTAAATCGTCATATTTACCTTCGATAATTTCTTTAAAGCCACGAATAGTGTCTTCTAATTTCACGTATTTCCCCGGAATACTCACAAACTGCTCAGCGACGAAAAATGGCTGCGACAAGAAACGTTGGATTTTTCTTGCACGATTAACTACTTCTTTATCTTCTTCTGACAATTCGTCCATACCCAAAATAGCGATAATGTCTTGCAATTCTTTATATTTTTGTAAAATTTCAAGTACTTTGCGAGCTGTATCATAATGTTCATCACCAATAATCATTGGGTCGAGAACACGACTGTTCGAAGCGAGTGGGTCAACAGCTGGATATATACCTAATGAAGCTATTTGACGAGACAAAACGGTAGAAGCGTCCAAATGCGAGAAAGTAGTCGCCGGAGCCGGATCAGTAAGGTCGTCGGCAGGTACATATATAGCTTGCACAGAAGTAATTGAACCATCTTTTGTTGATGTAATACGTTCTTGTAATTCGCCCATTTCATTAGCTAATGTAGGTTGATAGCCAACAGCTGAAGGCATACGACCCAACAGCGCTGAAACTTCAGAACCTGCTTGTACAAATCTGAAAATATTATCAATAAATAACAAAACGTCTTGTTTTGAGTAATCTCTAAAGTATTCGGCAGCTGTTAGTGCAGATAGTCCTACTCTCATTCTTGCGCCCGGTGGTTCATTCATTTGTCCGTAAATTAGCGCAACTTTGTCAAGAACTCCGCTTTCCTTAAATTCGTTCCATAAATCATTGCCCTCACGAGTCCTTTCGCCGACGCCACCAAAAACGGAAACGCCGTTGTGTGCCATTGCTATGTTATGTATAAGTTCTTGAATTAAAACTGTTTTTCCTACACCAGCTCCACCAAAAAGACCAATTTTACCACCTTTTTGGTATGGTTGCAAAAGGTCAATCGCTTTTATTCCTGTTTCCAGAATTTCAATATTCGTATTTTGTTCAACCAAAGTAGGTGCGCTACGATGAATAGGTAAATAATCGTTTGTTTCAATGTTCCCCATTTCGTCAACAGGTTGTCCTAAAACATTCATTATTCGTCCTAAAATATTTTTTCCTACCGGAATTTTTATTGGCTCCTCAGTATTTCTTACGCTTATTCCTCTTTTTAGTCCATCCGTTGAGGACATTGCGACTGAACGGACTTTGTTCTCTCCCAGCAATTGTTGAACTTCAGAAACGATTTTTTCACCGCTATCAAGCTCTATTTCAAGTGCGTCATGAATTTCCGGCAAATCGCCATCAGGAAACTCCACGTCTATAACCGGTCCTATAATCTCCGTAATCAAACCTTTTTTCTCTGTTAAAACCGTCATCTCTATCACCTTATTTTTTATACTTTGTTATTATATATTTTATTTAAAAAAAATACAAATTTAATTATTTTGAATAAAAAATCTTTAAACAAAACTCTCTAATAATGACCTAATGTAGTGTCACAATAAGTTAATTTTTTAATTTTAACTTATTGTACACTCTTTAGGTTACCGATGGTAAAATTTACTTTCAACTCTATTTTCTAGACGTGTATCGCTACAGAATACTATTAAATAGGTAACTGACACAGCTTTGCGTGTCTCTCGTAAAAGCGTCTGTTTCAGATTTGGCCAACACAGACAAGTTGCCTTGTCCGTTTTAGGCTTTCTGAAACTGCGTCAGACCAGTTTGCGTTTGAGCAAATCTATCTGCTGCACGAGCTTTTCTAGAACATTTTTGCAAATTCAATTTCTTAAATCGCAAAAATGCAGTGTTTAGTAAACTCTACATCGGCGTTTTACAAAAATGCCAAGTATGAGTATTCATTGCCGTAGAAGTCGTTTATTGTGTCATTTGCCTCAATGTAGTCAATGTCAAAAAAATCTTTCAAAAATGAAAAAATGCCCTTTGATTTAACCTTGCTTATCGGAATTTTAATTGCCACATTATTAGCCACTATAACCGCCCCTTTTTAATGTATATATTTATTATATACTAAATATAAGTCATTTGCAAGTTTTATTCTGTAAAGGTTACGAAAAGTTAATAAAGTTATTTATATATGCTAAAATTTCGTTATACCTTTGTTTGTTGTTCAAATACAAAAAGCCCAACAAGGCTTCAAATGAGGTTGCTTGGCGGTGTATAGCTTGATTATCACGTTTGCAGGCTGTAAGAGGTATATTTCTGGCACGTCTTGTTATTTCTAACTCGTCTTCAGTCAACTCTTTTTGTAGGGAAAGCAGCAGTTTAGCCTGGTATTGCGCACAAACCAGTGATGTTGTAATTTTGTGTAAAATGTTAATTTTATGAGCTTTATGAATAATTTTTTCCCTAATAAAAAGTTCATAAAGTGCATCCCCCAAATATGCGTATGAAGATAATTTTAATTCATCCATTTTTACATATATTGCTCATCTTGCAACGCTACCGCAAAAATCTGATTAGACATAACGGAAATTTTTTTAATAGGTCCGATTGTTTCTTTTTCAACGAGCTTAACTGTTGCGGGATTTTTCAGTAATAATTGAAATTCAGCATAAATTTCTTCAGGATTTTCGAAATACAACATCATAGGGGCAATAGCTCCTTTTACGAATAGCAGCAGTGCTGTTCTGATTTTTACATTTTGTTGTGTAAACGGTATAGGCATTAGTCATCTCCATTTTTATTCGAATAAAGCTATTATAGTTTTTTTTCAGCCAATTAGCAATTATTTTTTATTTTCCACCATTTGCCTTTTTTAAAATATTATTCACCCTTTCATCAAATTCAGTCCTCGTTAAGTTTCTCAAACCGAAGTTCTTGTATTTGAATTCAGCTTTTTTCGTTTTGTCTGTAAAGCATACGTCTTTTATATCATTTAAACGATTTTTATATAATTTTAAATTCAGATTAGGCTCTAGTCCTAAACTTTTTGACAATAAAGGCACTTTAGCTGTATCATCGGGATTGAATATGTATGCCAAGCAATAAAAAATGTCAGTTCTGTGTCGTCCTCCACCACAAGATACGTAGCAACCACCTTTATTTATCAACTCGATTTTTTTTGATAATGACTTAAAAAATTCTTCTTTGTTTGACTGTTCCGGTATTAATTTACCTTTTTCACAAATAGTAATATGGTTATACTTGAACCGTTTATCATTTTTTACATATTTTGCATATTCTGAATTTTTCCCACCTTCTGCTCGGACGTCTATTAGATTTTTAATATTCAAATTACTCATTGAATTAAATATTTTTTCAACTTTTTTATCGTCGATAGACAGTCCTACAGGGCATGCGCCTCTATAATTTTCGCCTGAAATCCTAAAATTTAAAGGTTTAAATTCAGACAAAAACTTCAATGATGGGTCTATAGCACAAAATTGAATATTTTTTATATTTGAATTAAGTTCAAAAGAATCTTGCTTTAAAGTAGGTACACTAACTGTATTTTTATTGTTTTTATTTTGAAAACTTAAATTGAATGATTTAAAAAATGTTATTGAACTGATTTTCACTTACATTGTCCCAAATATCTGTATATTTAGTTTAAGTCTGTACAAAAAAAAAATTGCCGTTTATCGTGTATATTTATATTGCGAATATTTTATTAATGTGTATAATAAAGATTAATAATTATGGATAATAACAGTATTTTATTAAATTTTATGATAATGATTTTTTTGTTATTCGCAAATGCATTTTTTGTAGCGTCAGAATTTGCGTTGGTAAGTGTACGACAAACGAGAATGAGGCAATTAGCAAAAGACGGCGATAGCAATGCCGTTATAGCACTCGATGCGATGGAACAAATCGACAAATCTATAGCAGCTGTCCAACTTGGTATAACAATAGCAAGTATAGGTTTAGGCTGGGTGGGAGAAGCCACTTTGGTCAGGGTAATAGAGCCTTTGTTCGTGGCTCTTCCTCATGTAGCTAAAACTGTCGCAACCCACTCAGTTTCTGTAACGATTGCGTTTTCATTGATTACATTTATGCATGTAGTTATTGGTGAGTTGATGCCGAAATCTGTTGCTATACAGTTTCCTGAAAAAACAGCTTTGTTCATAGCACGTCCAATGGCTGTTGTGACAAAACTTTTCACCCCATTTATATTTTTGCTTAACGGTTTTGGTAATTTTTTGTTGAAATTATTAAAACTTCCACCTGCGCATGTATCTCGAATTTCACATTCTCCGGAAGAACTTAATATGATTATCGATGCAAGCTACAATGATGGGATTTTGAATGAAACGGAAAAAGACATGCTACAAAATGTGTTTAAGTTTTCAGATTTAGCAGCTAAGCAGGTAATGGTTCCACGACCTGACATGGTGGCGATTGACTTTGAAACTACTCTTGAGGAAATAGAAAAAATAGTTCTAGAAAATCAATATACAAGATACCCTGTTTATGACCAAGATTTAGACCACGTAGTCGGAATTTTACATGTAAAAGATTTATATGCTCACTCTTGCAACGACGAAGAATTTGACTTATCTCAAATATTGCGAGAGCCCATGCTTGTTCCGGAAACGATTAAAATGGACGTACTTTTAAAGGATTTTAAAAGTAAAAAAAATCAAATAGCCATTGTTATTGACGAGTTTGGTGGAACTGCAGGACTTATTACATTAGAAGATGTGTTAGAAGAAATTTGTGGGGAAGTGCAAGACGAATTTGACGAAGAAGAAGCAGACATAAAAGAATTGTGCGAAAATGAATATATTGCAAACGCAATGCTCCGTGTAGACGAATTAGCTGACTTTTTTGATATCGAAATTGATGAAGAAGAAGTCGATACAATTGCTGGCATCGTGGTCAAGGAATTAGGTAGAATTGCTGAAATCAATGACACTGTAATTTACATGGGACTTGAATTTGAAGTTTTGGAAATAGACGGCGCCAGAATTACAAAATTAAAAATTACTAAATTGCCTGAAAAAGTTGAGATCTGCCCAGGCGATGACGAATAAAAATTAAAAAGAGAAATATCCCCAAGCCTTTATGTATCCGTTTGAATATTCCAAAATATAATGTCCTGATTTTGAAATCATGATTTTAGCCTTGAGTTTGACTTGCTTTTTAGCTTCTGTCATATCAGTAGCATTCGTTTTTTTGCTCAAAGCCCTTTTCTTTGCTTCCTCGCATGCCTTTTCATTTTCTTCGTATTGATTGATTTCTTTTTCTTCAATTTTTACTACAGGAATACGTGCTTTGACTTTGTTACTTTGTATAAGTAGTAACGTGCTTCTGTCTATTGTTAGTGCAACTTCATAAAACCCAGGCAAAATATAATTTCCCTCTTTGTCACTGATAACATAAGGTATTTGTGCTACAGGATTTTCTGTGTTCGGGTATGCGAACCTGTAAATGCCCTGCTGTTCATCTACGACCCCAGCAGGATACTGAGGATATGGGAATATTTTTTCAGGGTCATTTAAAACTAACGCTATTAATTCTATCATTTCAGCCTCAATACTTCACTAACAGTATACTAATCAGAAGTCTTAAAATCTATATATTAACAATTGTAACAAAAAAAAACAAAACTGAATATCTACTCTTTATATATCCTTTATATATATGTAAGTGTTAAACAAAGGTTCACAAAGATGGCAATAACAGCTAAGAATAATATAGATAAAAGACTCACAGAGTTGTATGCCGACAAAATAACAGTAAATCTAGAAAGAACATCTTTGCTGAATCCTGATGAAGTGTGGCAAACAATGCAAATAATAGCAAGTAACAACAAAGCATTGGTCAAAATAATTTACAAATAACAACCCCCTATCCCCTTATCCCTTATCTTTTTAAACTTTTGGAGTTTAAGGAGTCTTCTTTATAGTCTACAAGTGCCTGAATATTAATTCAGGTTTTTTTTTGCAAAAAACTACTAACGCCAGTAAAGAGTTAGTTCTTTGAAGAATGTTGAAAAACGTCATTGACAAGCATTTTACGAGGTTTGCAGCAGTTCAATGCGTCCACTTCAACTGCTTTAAAAGTATTTTTTGCTTGAACCGAGGTCATTTTAAAAGTGTTCAAAGCATCTGATAAACTAATTTTTGCAACATTCATAATTTTATCCTATTCTTCCAACCAGATTTACATTATAGTTGAGATTATATTAATTGTAAATAGTACAATTAATATAATTTTGTATTATTTGAATTCCTTTTATAGATTGACGACGAGCGTATTTTGAGAATATTTTAGTTTTAAGATATGTAAATATTTTGAGGAAAAATCCGAAGGATATCTTTTTACAGATATTATATAAATATTAACAAAAGGGGGAAAAATAATGATATCAACAGTTACAACAAATAATTATTCTTATAAAAAGCATGCTCACCAAAATACAAATTTTAAAGCTACATACAAAATAATGGGTGTAATCAAAGATGGGAAATTGATGCCATCTAACAAAGCCAATGGTGTTGCTCAAAGATTGACTGAAATGCTATTAGATTTAGATACAAAGATGTCCAGACGCTTAAGTTCATTGTTCCCACAGTATGGCGCTTTTAGAACTAAGCTACAAAACCAATTAACAAGGCATGAGTCCAACACGTTTTCGTATATGCCACCTGCTCAAACTGGGCATAATAGACCTATATCAGTCTACGGTTACGGTAGTGATGTACTAGTGCACCAAGATAAAAAACGCAGTTTAGTCTTCATTTTGACTGGAAAAGAAGCTAGAAGCGTTCGAGAAGCCGGTGAAAATTTTAAAAAAGCCAACGCTTTTTATGATTATGGTAGCTATGGCAGAGATGACGCTATTTATTTTGCGAATAAAAACTACCAAGAAGCAATACAAAAAGCGTTACTAAAGCAGGAAGATGTGCAAATACAAGTTCAAAGCGTGAAAGGTAGCCAATCATTGGTGCCGACAGAAATATTATTTAAAAACCCACCGCCGAGAAAACCTGCACAACAAAGGCATATTCCTCCTACTGATGGCAAAGGACAATATTTAATGGAATTTTAAAAATAGCAATTTTTGCATGACATTTGTTTTTATTTATATAAGCTAGGATTAAGGATATTTCGATTATGCAAAAATTAATAATGAAATTTTATAAAATGATTTTGTTGTTTCAAGCCAAAAGACATAAAAAGCGTTTAGCGAAGTTGCATGCTAAAATAAAATCCGGGCAAGAATTTTCTGAAAACAGAACAAAAAAATATGCTTCATTAAACGGTGTGGATTTGAAAATTAGCGCTGAAGATCAACAAAAAAAGAAAAAAATGGAATTTTATCTGAAAAAAGTTGTTAAAAAAGCTCATAATAACCCACATTATTTGTTGAATTTTATCAAGCAAAAGGGTACTCATATATATAAAATACCTTTTGCTGATGATATTTTACGTTTTATCGGGGAAGAAGAAGGCTTAATTACACCATTAAAAGGATTTAAAGCTGCATATTTGACATTTTTTATTAATATTATTACTGCAAAAACAATCAAGATATCTTTCAAAACTGATGAAATGTTTGTCTTGAGAGATATGGAAATTAGTCCTTATTATATGCTACACCAGTTTTACAAATGGTATTCATTGAGGATGAATTTTCCGGGATATGATTTTAAAACTCAAGAAAAATTTAAAAAATTCTATAAAACTTTGTCACCTAATATGATAAACATGTCCTCTATGGGCGAGGTATATTCATTGAAAGAAGCAATCGCCAGAGATATTGAAGCCAGTGATTTTGTACTGGAACTAGTAAAAGGCTCAGAAGGTGCGAAAAATGCTTTGGATAAAATGCAAACTGATTCAGGTGCATCAGTTTAAATTTGTTAAATAAATACCCCTTATTAGCTGCGATATTTTTCGTCCAGCACAAAAGTGTTTACTTTGTATCCTAACGAAAAACGATAGCCGATTAATTGTCCTTATTTGCCTCTTGCAGTATTTGCAATATGATAAAAAAATGTTCAGTAATTATTGACAAGTGTCGTAAATACATGCTAGATTGGAGTATCACTATGATGAATCTAATGGAAAAATATTTTACAAAATTAAAAGGTGCTGTTGACAATCTAGACAAGGAGTCAATTAAAGCTTTTATTGATGTGCTTTCTTATGCTTATAAAAATGATAAAAACATTTTCGTTATGGGCAATGGTGGCTCTGCCTTAACGGCAAGTCATTTCGTTTGCGATATAGCTAAGGGTGTTTTAGGTAAAAAAGAAAAAAGGTTTAAAGTTATCTGTTTGAATGACAATATTGCTAGTATTATGGCTTACGCAAACGACATGAGCTACGAGGATGTATTTGTCGAACAGCTAAAGAACCTCTTGCAAAAAGGCGATGTCGTTATAGGTCTTTCTGGCAGCGGAAATTCAAAAAATGTCGTTAAAGCTGTTGAGTATGCAAACTCCAAAGAGGCGGTAACGGTCGGATTAACAGGGTATGATGGTGGTATTTTACGTAAACTTTGTATGCATTCTGTTAATTCTAATATTGACGACATGCAAATTTCAGAAGACATACATTTAATGGTTATGCATTTGAGTATGCAAATTCTAAATGCTACTCGAGGAGAGTCTATTACTGAAATTTCTCCGCAACTTTTTCATACTTCTGAAAAAGTATTTAGCGACAAAAAATTCATTTCTTCTTCGTTCTAAGCTGTTTTTTAGATATTTGCCGTTGGAATAATCGCTCCGATAGGGTATTCGAGTTCCTCGTCGATTGGTTCAATCGGTATTCTGAACCCGAATTTAGAACCTTCACCTACTTTTGATACAACAAATACTTCGCCTTTGTGATGTTGTTCTATAGCTATTTTTACTAAGTGCAGTCCCAATCCTGTGCCTTTTATCGTGTGAGTGTCGTTTTCGACACGATAAAATCTGTCGAAGATTTTTTTCTGGGCATCTTGTGGAATTCCTATACCTTTGTCCTCGACTGTTACTTCTATCAACTTGTCATTGTTCGCAACTTCTGCTCTGATTTTAATTTTATCCCCTGGGTGAGAGTATTTTATAGCATTTGAAATCAAATTTTTCATAACACTTTCGATACTGTCAGGATTTAATCCTACTAAGGGCAAATTCGGTTCTTCTATTATTGAAAAGGTAATATTTTTTTCCTTTGCCAGCACTTCCAATGATTTTACAGCACTATGTATTAATTCCATTATATTAATTTTTACTTTTTCGAGTTTCACATCAGACTCCAAACGTGAAAAATCCAAAATTTCATTAACCATTTTATGCAGTCGATCGGCTTCATTGTTTATTATTGTCATAAATTCGCTTTGCATATCTTTATCAAAATCTTCTGAATGATTGTATAAAGTATCGATGTAAGTTCTCAAAACCGTAACAGGAGTGCGCAATTCATGGCTGACATTTGAAATAAAATCGCTTTTTAACTTGTCTATTTCCACTTCTTTCGTCACATTGATGAGGATAATTATGTAGCCAACGTATTCTTGATTTTTCGAAAACATAGGTGAAATAACAGCTTTCATAATCACTTTATCTACTTCAATATTGAACTCAAGTGGCTTTTTCTCCATCAAATCTAGAGGAGTGTCTTTAAATTGTTCTATTTTTTCACGAAAACAAAGTTCTCCGTTGGTGTCGCAATATTGTTGAATTTTTGTATTTAAAATTTGCGTTTCTTCAACTTCTAGCATTTTTCTTGCGGAATTGTTGATAAGCACTACGTTGTCAAAATTGTCACAAACGACGACCCCATTTGCAATGCTCATCAAAACTGCTTCAAATTTGTTTCGTTCAAGCGTCAATTCATCAATATTCTGTTCTTCATATTGGTGAAGACGATTAGACATTTCATTAAAAGCGTCGAATAATTCATTAATTTTCCCATTTACAGGTATTTTACCGATTTTATAACCAAAATCTCCGGTAGCAATCTTTTTTACTCCTGCATGCAAAATATTTAGCTCTCGTCTTATTAAATATGAATTAATCAAAATTGCGAGAATATATACAGTCCACATCGCAAAAATTATTATAAAAAGTGAATTTTTGGTCGTTTTAGATACAGACTCAATTCCGTTGTTCGTCAAACCGACTGTTAACGAGCCTACTACATTTTTCGATGTCCCATCAGAGATTACCATTGGGGCACTTACTGTAAGCTTCGATTTTTCAGCTCTTTCAGGATAATCCGTTTGACTTGAATACTTTATGTCGCCATTTTGGTTAAAATAATCTATAAAAGAGATATCAGTATTACCTGATAATATTAGTCTGGTCTTGTTTTTTAGTTCTCTTGACTGCTCGTATTCCGGAGTGTTTTGTATCATGTCAGAGCTTTCGACTGCGAGTGTTTTTGACAAAATACGACCAAATTCGGTATACGTGTTATTCAACTTTTCTTGTATGTTAATAACTGCAACAAAAGTAATCGCAACTATCAAAAACGTACTAACCATCAACCCTAGAACTATAAGCAAATTTTGTGTTTTTATCTTCATAATAACTCATTATACCACTATAAATCATCTTTACAAAATTATTTATATTGTAAATAGATAAATATTATCGATAAAGTAGTTCATAGTCAAGGTAATAAAAAACACATTCATGAAGAATGTGTAAGTGTGAAGTGTTTTAGTGCCTAAATAATATCTCTATTAGGTAATAGAGTTTGCATCCATGCGGTCAAATAATTCAACAAGTGCTGAATTACTGACTCGTCTAGCGTCGATAGCATCCAGTCTATCGAGTAAGTTCCCCTGCGTCTGTCTAGCGTATGCCCCTCGAGCATCACCATTCGTTTGACTTCGTGAATTTTTGCTTCCACGAGAAAAATTGTCAATAATCATATTTTGTTGTGATTTATTAGTTTGGTTAATGCTCATTTGTATCACATATCCTTATTTTTTCTTATAATGATATATCGACAGTTTTAAAAAATACTTTAATTATTGTTACAAAGGTTAACAATGTCAAAAGGTATACTGCTCCCTTAAAATAGGACACAAAAAAAGAGTTTGTTTAAATTAAAATAACCCAAAATTAACA
>CAZTVM010000025.1:0-20621 GCA_964617065.1 uncultured Muribaculaceae bacterium | reverse complement strand
AACCGAGAAATTTTACCGCTTTGGACTTTGGTAGCTACAGCTTTTTTGTTTGATGTTTCCATTTATTTACTCATATATTTACTACAAGTACATTTTATAACTAAAATATCAGAGGTGCAAAAATTTTTTATATAAGTTAAAATAAGAACTATGAATGATTCAATACAAAACATGTGGAAAATATCTGCTACATATCAAATATACAAAAAAATAAAAAAACAGTTGAATGAAACAATTGAAGCTATCGGAGAAATAGGTATTTGTGCTTATCAAGTGATGAAACTTATTTTGCGAGGTGATATAAATATAAAAAGATTGATTTATGAGTGTTATCGTTTTTCTGTGCAATCACTGCCTATAACGCTTTCAATAGTTGGAATGGTCGCTGTTATTTTGTCAATGCAAATTGCGCCAGAAATGGTTAAACAAGGTGGGGGTGGCTACGTAGGAATGTTGGTTGCAGTCGTGATGATACGAGAAATTGGTGTAATTATGACAGGTTTTGCAATAATATCAATGATAGGATCGTCAATGTCTGCGGAAATTGCTACTATGCGTGTAACCGAGCAGATTGATGCAATAGAAGTTTTGCACGTAAACCCTTTAAATTATCTGTTTGTTCCCAAAGTTTTAGCAGGATTGATAATGATGCCAATAATAGTCATCATATCAACGACTTTTGGGATTTTGTGTGCGGGCTTGGTTTCTGGTTATACGGCTGATGTCAGTTGGTTGAATTTCATCAGCTCTGTCTGGCAAGGGCTTTTCATGAAAGATATTAATGTTTGTTTGATTAAATCAGTTGTTTTTGGTGGCACAATTGCCTTAATCAGTTCAGGCTGTGGCTACAGTGCAAAAGGCGGTGCTAAAGGAGTAGGGATTGCGACGACTAAAGCTGTCGTTTGGTCATTTTTAGCAATTGTAATTATTGATTACATATTTGCAGTATTATTTTATTCATAAGAAAAGGTGTTTGAATGTCAATTGAAGTAAAAAATTTAACAAAATCATTTGATGGAAAAAAAGTTTTAGATAATATTTCTTTTACTGTCGCAGACGGAGAAAGTCTGGCTATCGTCGGATTTAGTGGCTCAGGCAAAAGTACTATTTTGAAATTGATTTGTAACTTAACATATCCAAATTCTGGTAGCATTAAGGTCAGTGAAGGAGAAATAGCAATGGTCTTCCAATATTCTGCGCTGTTTGATTCTTTAGATGTGTTCGATAATATTTCATTCGCTTTGCAAGAACGAAAAGATTTGCGAGGAAAATATACAAAACAAGAAATGCAAAAAATTGTAGCTGATAAATTGCAAATAGTAGGCTTATCAGGAATAGAAAAAATGTTTCCTCATGAACTATCAGGCGGTATGCAAAAACGTGTCAGCTTCGCTCGTGCAATCGTTACGAACCCGAAAACAATTCTTTATGACGAACCGACTGCAGGTCTCGACCCTGTCGCTTCAACTGTTATTGAAGATTATATTGTAACTTTAAAAAATGAATTAAAAGCTTCTTCAATTGTTGTCACTCACCAAATGTCAACTATTACACGTTGCGCTGATAGAGTCATAATGATTTACGAGGGAAAAATAGTTTTTGAAGGAACTCCAGAAGAAATGTTGCTAAAAAACAACCCCTATACAAAGCAGTTTGTCGATGCGAACATAGAAGGGCCTATGAAAGTCTCTTACGCTTAAAAAACTTTAAACATTGCTTCTGTTTCTTTACAAATATTTATAAAATAATAAAATTTAACGACAATTTCCGTGTTTAATTCGTTTTTATTAAAGTAAGGAAGTTTCTATTTCATTAGTACGAGGAAAATATGAGCATAGGAGTTTTTAGTAGCCTAAATTTTAATAATTTTCAAACATCTAGTGTTTCAGCTGGTTTTGCAGTGCCTGCTTTTCAAGCATTGTTCAATTATTTTCTCGATTCAACTCCTCAAACAACCCATAATTCGACAATATCTTCATTTAATACAAACGCACAAGGAGATGTAATAAACCTTTACGAAGAAAATATAGGCAGCTTTAAAATCCACAGTAATTCCGCACCAAATATCAGTACTACCTCAGATAAAGAAAAACCATTTCGATTAGACAGTCCAGTAGTCTTTACTGTCGAATACATCGACAAAGATAAAAATAAACATATTTATACTATTCCTATTAAAAAAGGTTATCAATGGGATGGCGCAAGTATACCAGATACTTTACAAGGCATCGTAGGTAAGAAAGATGAAAAAGAATTCGTAATAGCGAGTTTAGTGCATGATGTACTATGTGAAAACCATTCGCTGGTAGACGGAAATCGAGCGTTAAGCAGTAGTATTTTTAGGGAACTATTGATTGCAAACGGCGTAAATTCATACAAAGCAACGGTAATGGCTTATGCAGTTGATCAATATCAATACTTCACAGCTGATTGGGAAAATTCTTATCAAAACTATGCGTAACTCTAGCATTTTTATCCAAAAGGATACCATTAATCCTAATAGCATTAGTAAAAATTAATATTGATTTTAGTTAATTACGTTGCAATCAGATACAACTTGCAAGTAAATTGTATTTTTGTAGCAACATATTTTATTTTTGGGATTTATATAATTGAATAAAAACTAAAAAAGGAATGATTATGATTAATATTAAATATAAGCCCCCTTCATATTTCGATAAATTGCCATCAAAAGTACTCTCAGGAGCTGAAAAGGCTCTTAGCGAAGAAGGTTCTAGTCTTTCTGAATATATAAAGAAATTACCTCCATCGCAAAGAGAAATAGTTACTGACTACTATGTGAATAACCTGACAATGAAGCAGATAGGTAACAAAAGAGGTATAAGCGAAAGTAGAATTTCACAAATTTTAAAGGGCATTATACAAGAATTGCGTAGCCATTTTCAAAAATGATTTTTTTCTTTAAAATCAATGATATTTGTGCTAGTTTATAATTACTGAAATAGTAAAAAAGAAGGTTCTTATGATTAGCAATTATAATGATTTAGAAACGGTTTATAATCCTAAAGATACGGAAAAAAATATTTACGATTTTTGGGAGAAAAATGAATGTTTTAAGGCAAATGTAGACTCTCAAAAGCCTCCATTCAGTATTGTCATTCCACCGCCAAACGTTACTGGTGTATTACATATGGGACATGCGTTGGACGGAACTTTGCAAGATATTTTAACTCGTTACCACAGAATGTCAGGTTACGAAGCTCTTTGGTTGCCAGGGTGCGACCATGCCGGTATTGCAACACAAAATGTAGTTGAAAAACAATTGAGAGCGAAGGGCAAAACCAGATTTGATTTAGGACGAGAAAAATTCTTAGAAACAACTTGGAACTGGGCAAACGAACACAAGTCTGCAATTTTAAACCAATTTAAAAGATTAGGTGCTTCATTTGACCGCTCAAGAGAAAGATTTACTCTTGATGATGGCTGCTCAGATGCTGTAAAAGAAGTTTTTATAAAATTGTATGAAAAAGGATTAATATACAAAGGAACTTATATCGTAAACTGGTGTCCTCGTTGTCAAAGCGCAATTTCAGATATAGAAACTGAATATGAGACAGAAGGCGGCAAACTTTGGGAACTCAGTTATCATTTCAAAGATGAACCAGGCGCAATTGTAGTAGCGACAACACGTCCTGAAACTATTTTTGGCGATGTTGCCGTCGCTGTGAATCCAAGCGATTACAAGTACAAAGATTTAATCGGTAAGACTATATGTATGCCACTTACAAGTCGTGAAATACCTATTATTGCTGATGAGTATGTGGACAAAAATTTTGGCACGGGCGCTGTAAAAATTACTCCGGCTCATGACCCCAACGATTTTGAAGTTGGTAAAAGACACAATTTAAAACCTATTTGGGTTATTGATGAGCAAGGAAAAATGATAGCTTGTAAAGAAGTTCCAAAAGAGTTGCATGGACTAACGAGGGAAGAAGCCAGAATTAAAACGCTGGAAATGCTTACAGAACAACAATCTTTTGTTCGTGTTAAAGACCATGAACATAATGTCGGTAAATGCCAGCGTTGTGGTACTACGATAGAGCCATTACTTTCTGAACAGTGGTTTGTAAAAATGGAACCGCTCGCCAAAGCTGCAATTGCAGCTATCGACAAAAAAGAAATTCAATTTATTCCTGAAAGATGGACTAAGAATTATCTCGGTTGGATGAGCAATATCCGTGACTGGTGCATTTCTCGACAACTTTGGTGGGGACACCAAATACCTGCTTATTATCACAATGAAACAGGCGAAATGGTCGTAGCAAAAGAAAATCCAGACCCGAAAAATTATACTCAGGACAGTGATGTCTTAGATACTTGGTTCTCGTCAGGCTTGTGGCCTTTTTCAACAATGGGCTGGCCTAATACTGAAAGCAAAGATTTTAAGAAATTTTATCCTACCTCCGTGTTAGTTACCGGCTTTGATATAATTTTCTTTTGGGTTGCGAGAATGATTACTATGGGGTACGAATTTACTGACAAAGCACCTTTCTCTACAGTCTTTATTCACGGTTTAATTCGTGATGAGCATGGTCAAAAAATGTCAAAGTCGAAGGGAAATACAATTGACCCTGTTACAATTATAGACAAATACGGCAGCGATGCTTTACGATTTACACTTACATCTTTGTGCACTTACGGTGGTCAAGATATAAAAGTCAGCGACGAAAAATTTGAATATGGTAGAAATTTCGCAAATAAAATATGGAACGCTTCAAGATTTGTTTTGATGAATTTAGATGGATTAGATAAAAAATCTATAGATGTCGAGCAATTAACACTTGCTGACAAATGGATTTTGAATAAATTTAATGAAACAGCTGCAGAAATTAATGAACACATAAAAAATTACAGAATAGGTGAATACGCACATGTATTGTATGACTTTTTTTGGAGTTCATATTGCGACTGGTATGTAGAATTGGCTAAAATTCAACTTCAAAATTCTGAAATCAAATTGAATACACAAAGAGTTTTGCTCTACGTTTTAGATGAAACATTAAGGCTTTTGCACCCAATAATGCCACATATTACTGAAAAAATTTGGCAATTGTTGCCAAATGAAAAGGCAACCACCGCTTTAATGCAAGCTGAATATCCGCAGTACAACAAAAAAAATGTATTTACGAAAGAAGCTAAGCAAATGGAATTCGCTTTTGAAACAATTAAATCATTGAGAAATGTTCGACAAAGTTTTAATATACCTCTTTCTGTCCCTATGAATGTAGAAATAGCTGCAGATAAAGAAGAAAAAGGAATATTCATATCAATTGAGTCTTATATAAAACGACTCGCAAGAGTTGAAAAAATTGAATTTGTAGCGAGCAGTTTAACTGCTCAAAAACAAACGGCATCAGTCGTCGTTGGAAATTCAAAAATCATCGTCAATCTCGCAGGTTTGATAGATATAAATGAAGAAATTAAGCGTCAGAATAAAAAGTTAGAAAAACTCATTGCGGAAGTGAAATCAATAGAAGCAAGATTGAACAACAAAAATTTTGTCGCAAATGCACCTGCTGACGTCATTGAAAAAAATGAAGCTCGTGTCGCTGAAATTAAGTCACAGAAAGTGATTATTGAAGAATTGATTAATTCCTTAAAAGGGTAACAATTTGAAAATATATTCAGTTTTATTGATTTTATTAATGTGCTTTAGTTTTATTGCTTACAGTACATTTGACAAGAAAAAAGAATATAAAATTATAAAAATAAAGTCAGCAAGTGAATATTATTTGGATTTCGACAACGATGGCATTGCTCAATCAGATGAACTGGTAATTTTGACTAATATCCAGCCTTTTAGTTGTGACTTGAGTGGAAAGACAAATATCTTTCGCAAAAAAGGTATTATTAAAAATGATTGTATAGAGTTAGAAAAAATATCGCAAAAAAAAATAAATGAAATATTTTTGAACAAAAAAGTCAAAGTCGAAATTTTGAGTAAAGATTTTCCCAAAATAGGTAGAATTTATTTTGAAAATGAAAATATTTCTCAAATTATCTTGAAAAATGGTTTAGGCGTTTTAAAAGAAAACGCTTACGATTTTAAAGAGAATATAAAATTTGAAAATTCAGTCTTAATATCAAAAATTGTTGAAAAAAAGAATTTTCAGCCTATAAAAAATATATTTGTATATAAAGACGGTGCTGACCCCAAAAGGTTTATTGTCGGTAATATTTGTCTATTTATACTCGATTTTACAAAACATACAAAACCTGATAAAAATTGCACAAATTACGCTTGCAAAATGCTTCAATCTGAAATTGAAAAATCTGAAAATTCTGTAGACATTGCTGTTTATAACTTTCATAATCAACCGATAATTGAACAAGCATTGTTGAATGCACAAAGTCGTGGCGTTAATGTCAGAATAGTGACAGAAGGTGATAATTTCGAAAAATATCCGGCAGATATGGAAAAACTACAGCAAAAATTTCCGAATGTTAAAAGTGATAATCTTAGTAAAACTCGCAGTCATAGGACTTTAATGCACAATAAATTTGTGATAATAGACAAAAAAAAAGTTTTTACAGGTTCAGCTAATATAACTCGAACTGATTTGTCGGGTTTTAATGCAAACAATTTAGTTTTGATTAACTCTTTACAAGCTGCAAAAATTTATACTGAAGAATTTGAGCAAATGTATATTGAACACCGGTTTCATAATGATAAAAGCAAATGGAATAATTTTGATATAAATATCGATAAAAATAATTTTTTGAAAATTTATTTTTCACCGCAAGATAAAATTATAGATAATATAGTGATACCATTGATTGATGGTGCAAAAAATTATGTGTATATTCCGATTTTTATAATTACTCATGAAAATTTAACAAAATCGTTAATAAGGGCAAAAAAACGAGGTGTAGATGTTCGTCTGATTATCGATGCGACGAGTGGTTGGAATAAATACAGTGCGCATAAGCGTCTACGTGCTAATAAAATTCCTGTTAAAGCTGAAAATTTTGCTGGCAAAATGCACATGAAAACGATAATTATTGATGACAGGACGACAATCTTAGGTTCAATGAATTTTACTCGTAACGGTGAAGATTTTAACGATGAAAATGTTTTGATTATTGACAGTCCAGTGCTTGCAAGCTACTACAAGAAATATTTTTTGTACCTATGGTCTGTAATCCCTGAAAAATGGCTAAAAAGAGTACCTCGAGCTGAAGGCAAAGACTCTCTCGGCTCTTGCACTGATGGAATTGATAATAATTATGACGAGCTGATTGATGCAGCTGACGCAGGTTGTCAAAACTAAAAAGTCAATAATTTTGCACAAAATTCTTTAACAATTGCGAAATTTATATTGAAAAATATAAACAAAAAAGCAACGACTGAAAGTGCAGGACCAAAAGGCAATGTGGTCAACTTTTCTTCCTTTTTAGTTCGTTTAATTAGTTCTATTACTAATATGCCTGCTAAAATTAGTAAATACAGCATAAATGCAAATATACCCCAAAATGCCAATAACGTTTCAGTGAAGTGAAATATCGTTGCACTGACAAAAAATAAAATGAAATAAAAAATCAGTAAATAATTTTTTTGTTTAAAAAGTTTATGCAAGAAAATAGGAAGTGCTAAAATACCTTGCAACAAGACTGCTGCTGCAAATATGACAAAAATCATTTGATATCCCAAAATAGCTCCCAGCCCAGCGAGAACGTATGAATCACCTTCTCCGAAAGCACGTTGTTTTATAAATAATTTAATGATGGACGAAATACTTTCAATTAAAAGAAATCCAACAACGACTCCAATTAAAGAGTCGAAAAAAGCAGTTAAACCTACCGTATTTGTATTGATATTGAAAAAATTATAAATTAATCCCAAAATAGCCAATAAGTAAGTGTGTTCGACAAAAATAACTTGTTCTTTAAGGTCCGTCACAGTAAACAGTATAAAAAAAACGCAAAAACCACATAGAAAGAGTGAGTTAATGGTTAGTCCGAATTTTAAATAAATTGAGATAAAACACAACGCTGTAAAAAGCTCTACAATAGGATATTGAATACTTATTTTGGCGTTACAAAATCCGCATTTCCCCCGCAAGAAAATAAACGAAAACAGTGGTATATTGTGGTACCATTTCAGTTTGTTTTTGCAAATTGGACATTTCGAGGGTGGTAAAATAATTGACTCGCCACTAAATCCTCTAAGAACAACTACATTCAAAAAGCTGCCTATGCACAACCCTAATATTGTAATTATGCACAAAAAATATACGTCTAAAACGTTCATTATTTGACCTCTATGTCTGGTAATTTCTGAGTCATTAAATTGTGCAAATCTTCAAGCGCCTTTTTTATGTATCTTGAAACTTGAATTTGTGAAATATTTAATTTCTCGCCAATCGATTTTTGCGTCATATCTTCAAAAAAACTCATTTCAATTACTTCACGGTAAATAGGTTGCAATTTTTTTATTGCATTTTTTAAAATAATTTTGTCTTCTTGTAAATTCACAGAGTTTTGGTAATTTTCATCTGCAATTTTATCGTTTAGCGTAATTGCTCCATCATCACCATCGTTGACAACTTGGTCGAGTGAAATCGTAAATTTTCTTCTGTCTTCTTCGATAACTTCATGAATTTTATTAACAGGAACAGACATCTTTTGAGCCAGCTGCTCGTCAGTCGGTGTTACACCTAGTTGTTCAGTTAATTCTTTAGTCAAAGAATTAATACGGTAAGCGAGTTCTTGGATTTGTCGAGGTGGTTTAATCATTGCGATTTTATCTCTGACGTAATGTTTTATTTCTCCTGTAATCAGGTATGTAGCATAAGATTTGAAATTCTGAGATAATTCAGGATTATAAAAAGAAACAGCTTTGATTAAGCCTATATTTCCGACCTGAATAATATCCTCAATAGGGTCGGTACTACGTCTAGCGAGCCCTTTAGCGATTTTTCTTACAAGTGGTAAGCAAGCAACAATAATTAACTTTTTAAGCTGATTTTTCGTATGAACATCAGAGGCTTTATGGCACTCTAAAAGCCAATCATATACTTCTTCGTAATTTACAATTTCATATACGCTCAAAATTCACTCTCTAATAATTGTTACGAATTAATTATAGCACAAATTCGCTAATTTGTAAGAAAAAGTTAACCTTTTACGGCGCCATCATTAGTGCCTGCAATAAAATATTTTTGCATAGCTAAGAAAAAAATGACGATAGGCACAGTAGAAATAATAGAGCCTGCTGCTATGTAGCGCCAATTTGCACTAAACATACCTTGTAAATCGTTAACTCCAACGGGCAAAGTGTAAAGAGCTTTTTTGGTTAAAATAATACTAGGCCAAAGAAATTCACCCCATGAACCAATAAAAACAAATATAGCTAAAACTGCAAGGGTAGGCTTCACAGTTGGTAAAATGACTCGCCACCATATTTGAAAAATATTGCATCCGTCAATTAAAGCAGCTTCTTCAAGCTCTTTTGGTACTTGCATAAAAGCTTGTCTCATTAGAAATATGCCAAAAGCGCTGACAGAAAATGGTAAAATTAATCCTAAAAAGCCCATCGGTATACTAACTGAGTCTACCAAATTTAATTTTAAAGTTATCAAGTAAACAGGAAGCATAATAGCTTGAAACGGTATCATAATTGTTGCCAATGTAGCAAAAAAGATGAATTTTTTGCCCTTAAAGTCCATTCTTGCAAGTGGATAAGCCGCCAGCGATGACAAAATTAAATTTAATATAACTGTAAAACCTGCAACAATCAAACTATTCCAGAAGTAGAGCATAAAAGGTATTTGCTCCCAAACGCCTATAAAATTGTCCCAAGTGAAATGTTGAGGAATTAAAACCGGCGGATAGGCGAAAATATCTTCTAAGGGACCTTTTAAAGCTGTAGAAATTAACCACAAAAAAGGAAATACTGACAAAATAACCGTCAAAATCAACATAAAGTGTATTGGTAAATTTTTTAAACATTTTTTTATCATAATTGATACCTTTTTCGCTCAAAAAATAAAATATTTATTACTGAAAAAGTCAGAACAATTATCAAAAGTAAAACAGCTGCAGCAGAAGCAAGTCCTAAATCCAAACTTTCAAAAGCTCGCTCATATATGTAGTAGACAATTGTCTTACTTGCGTTCAAAGGACCACCTTTTGTCATAACATAAATTTCTACAAAAACTTTCAGTGCTGAAATAGAAGAAATTGTTGTAACAAGCGCAATTGTTGGCATTAAATGAGGAATACTGACCGTCAAATGTTTCCTTAACGAGTTTGCACCGTCGATATCTGCAGCTTCATATAGCTCATTAGGCACACTCATAAGCGCTGAAAGGTAAATCATCATGTAGTAGCCAACGCCTTTCCATATTGTAACAAAAACAACAGATAGCAATGCAAAATGTGGGTCTGTAAGCCAACCGACTGATGGCAAATGTAAAATTTGCAAAATATAGTTCAAAATACCTTCTTGCGCATATAACCATTTGAATGCAATCGCTGCAACCACTATTGATACGATAACAGGCAAATATATTAAAATTTTATACAATGTAATTCCTCGTATTTTTTGATTGATTAAAATTGCGATAAAAAGTGGAAAAATAACTAAAAAAGGCACAGCTGAAAATAAATACATAAAAGAGTTTACTATAACTTTAAAAAATTCAGCTGAATGGAACAAAGTCAAATAATTGTCAAATCCGACCCAAGTCGGTGAGTAAATATTCGTACTGTAGTCTTTAAAACTCAGTACAATTGTATCAAAAAAAGGTATGAAAAAGAATATTATTAAAATAATTGCGGTTGGGAGCAAAAACAAGTATGGAACGTAAGTCTTATAATAATTATTCATTTTTTTATTATAAAACATTCACTTATATTAATCCAGTTTTATATGTCATGCATTTTTATGGGCTTTGTAACCCTGCGTGGCTGAATTAGATTTAAGGTATTCTAAAATTGCACCGCCAATTTCTTCTGTTGGGTCAAAAAACGGCGAATTTGGATAAAAAGTTTGTTTCAACATCATCTTGTTCAATGGACCAAAGGCATCAGGCACAAGCGTTTTTCTGTAAATACCTGCCAGCATTACCTGAATATCAGGTGAATTTGTGTTATTAAAACGAGAAATTGTCGGATACAGTTTATCAGAACCTTTGACTTTTTTATCTATCATTTTATCAATAACGTAAAGCCCTTCTAAGACTTGCTCCTCAGTGTTCGCTTGTTTTAAAAAATTATCAACAACAGGCAATGCATGGTCAGCTTGAGCTAGAATTTCGTTGACTCTTTTTTCGTTAAAAATGCAGTAATTCCTTTGAACATTTGGCTTTTGAATACCTTGACCGAGTGTAGCAACATTGTATTCAACAATTGGGCAAATTTTTGTCATTATGCTTCCTTTCTATGAATAAATATACGGAGGTCCATTTTTTATTTCGAATAAAACATTCTCGGCGTACTTTTTCATTTCAGACTTTTCTTTTTTTTCACGTAATTTATATTTAAAATTATCAATTAGCGGTTGTATTGCACTGTTTTTCTTTGCTTTGAAATTCTCGATTTCAACCTCAACCAGCCGTTTTTTAAGATTTAATTCTGTTTTTGAATTTTCACGACTGACAGCGACTTTCTTTAGTGCGTCAAATCCTTCTTTGATTAAGTATCCAACTGCTGTTACAGCAGAAAAAGATAAGAATATATATTTTGTAAACTTATTTTCAGGATTTACGACCCAGTTGTATAAATGCCCTCTATCCTCGTCGAGATAGCAGTAATACTGAATTTTTTTCGGTATTCCTCCGAGAGCAACAGGCGCATCAGCAAACAGTGTTTTTTTACTGTCTTGCACGCTTGTAATAATTCGATTTATTTCGTGTTCGCTCACACCCATTTTTTTTAATGTGTTTCTGATATAGTCCGGCTTTGCGCTAATAGATTGAAATAAACTTTCGATTGCTGCTATATTTTTTTCATTATTGCCGTTTTTAGATAATTTATTTACTGCGTCAATTGTCGCTTTAGTGTAATTATTAGCGAAATCATTTGCATGCTTTAATGTGCTTTTTAAATTAGCAAAAGTTACTTTTCCTAAAAGTGCGCTTCCAGCTAAAAGCCCAAGAGTAGCACCAATAAACATCAAAGTATTGTTTTCTTTGCGTTTGTTTAGATCAGAGCTATTGTCAGAATTGCCTTTAAAAGCGAAAAGTTTTTTAAATGTAGGAATTTTTTCTTTTTTGTCACCGTCGTCATTCAGCACGCTTTTAAAATAATTAACATTGTTAGTTAAAAGATTATTTACAGCTTGCAATTTCCCTGAAAAAACTTTTGTTTCGACTTCAATTAAATTTTCTTGTAAATCTCTTTCAATGTCCGCTTCTTGTTTTTTGACCCAAATTTCTTTTGCGCCATCGACAAAATTTTTCGCAGCGAGAGTCAACCCGCTGAATAAAAATACAGCAGCAGCGCCTGCGATATTTTTGAAATTAGGGTCACGAAGCATGCGGTAAGTTGCAAATTGAGGTTCTTGACGTATGTTCATATTTAGCGCTAAATCAGCCAATTGTTCGCAGCTTTTTGTTTTTAATATAGCTTTAGAACTTTTTTTTAGTGCGATACTGAGTATGCCTGCGCCAATGAATACTGACGCAGTGCCGATAGCAAGAGGAAACAATGCTTTTTTTATACTAAAAGATTGCTCTTTTTCTTTCTTTTCATAAATCGGTGTTTGTTGTGATTGCTGTGAAATTAGCAAAGAATCACAAACTTCATTAAAATCTACAGGTGCGTCAGGCTGTTTGAGGTGAGCGTCAACTAAGACCCCTTCAATCGTTTTATTTTGAGGTTGTTTAAGCACGATATTTCGATCTTTTTTAGGATTAATCGCAGAGGTATTCACTGTTATCTCCCTTTTTTCTCAATCTTAAAATGGCATTTTTGACTTTTTTTAGTTCTATAGATTTAAAAATTTCAATATCTTCTTCGCTGTAGCTCTCTTCTTCACTCAGTCCAAATAAACCAAAAAATTTCTTTTTAATTTTCTTGAATGAGTCGTACATCTTTTTCTCAATAAATCCTTTGACTTCGCCTAGTAAAGCTGCCAATTTTTCAGTTGCAGCCATTATTTGTGTGCGAACATTATCTATAAATTGTTGTATTTTTTCAAAAACTTGAGGCAATTTAGCTACGAAATTCAACAACGGATTAATTACATTGCTCACGACTTTAGCAAAAGTTTTTTGTAAAATGGGTGGCAAACTTTTTTCGATGTTTAATAATGTAGTTTGGACGGTAGTGATAAATCTATTCAAATTTTGTTGCATATTTTGAGTAACATTAAAAAGCTGTTCAGCTCGAAGTTGAGCAGCATCTTTATTTAATTCAGCTGCTTTCATCATTTGCCATACAGCGTAGCATTTTCCGTATGACCACTCCTGTTTTTTAGGGGCTTCTTCCATACGTCGATTACCGCCTCCGCCCATTCCGTTGCAGATAGGGCATGCGCCCATCGGTAAACCGTGTGGACATGTGGTTTTTGTATTTACGCTTATTGCACTTACTGCTGACATGAAAAAATCCTTACTCGACTCTCACTGTAAGGATACTTAAAAACTTTAATTCTGCATCACCGAAATGTGCGGCAAATACAAGCTGTTAAGTATTCCGACTATAACGGTTGCACTTCAGTGTGGGACTTACACCCTTCTTCCCTTATTTGTTCACTGATTGTAGCAAAAACATTCTTTTTTTTATATTATGTGTAACTTTTTGTAAACTAAAATTAAAATAAAGACAATATTTTCAAAAATATTTACTTTATATATATAAGATAAGGGTACTAATATAGTAGAAAGAAAATTTGAGGGATAAATATGGCACTTGGTCCAAAAGATAATATTGACAGGCTACTTGTGGAAAAGTATGCAAATGAGAAGGTAAATAATTATGATAATTTACCATCGATGGTAGATCCTGACGAAATGTTAGGGGCGATGAATGACTATGCTGATATGCACAGGACTATGCTCGATTTACGAAATAAATTGAAAAATGTTTGTTCTAAGGTTAATTCAAGTTCGGCTAATTATCGATCGAGTTTACCAGCATAAATAATAATTATAAAAAACAACAGCACTTGGATGTGCTGTTGTTTTTATGTTTAAGTTATCATAAAATTATGGAAATTATTTTAGCGTCAAATTCGCCAAGGCGAAAAGATTTATTGAAAAAAGCAGGATACGATTTTTGTGTTGTATCGCCTGATTTTGAGGAAAATTTAGATACGGATATTTTCAGCTATGAGCTTATTGAAAATTTGGCATATAACAAAGCGAAATCTTTGTTAAACGAAAATACAAAGAACAAAATTATAATTGGTGCTGATACAGTAGTTGTTGTGGATAAAAAAATTCTAGGTAAACCTTTTGACAAAAATGAAGCAATTAAAATGTTAAAAATGTTAAATAATCGCACTCATATTGTTGTTACATCGATGTGTGTTTTACATCCGATAGTGCCTTATAAACGTATCAAATCGACGACAAGCGAAGTTACTTTTAATAATCTTTCTGATGAACAAATTTTAGATTACATTGAAAAATTTAATCCTGTAGATAAAGCAGGAGCGTATGGAATACAGGAGCTACCTGATTATTTTGTAAAAACTATAGTTGGATATTTCGACAACATTGTCGGTTTCCCTTGTGAAACGTTACAAGAATTATTGAAATAAGCAACTTTTTATATTCACGTATTTTGTATTAATGTTATTAGTTAATAATTACATTAAAAATATGACATCAATAAAAACAAAACATTATAGCATTTTAAGAAATTTTGGCGTGAATCCTCAAAGCGTAGTTAAACGTTTAAAAGAAACACGTGACTACAGAGGATGGGAAGAATTGAGATTTGCGCTTTTGCATATAAATAAAAGTAAAAGAAAATTGCCCACGAATGATACTTTTACTGTAAGAATATTTTCTCCTTCAAATAATCGTTTTGTTGAACAAAGTATACAAAGTGCGCTCGATGATACTTTAAAAAATGGGCATACTCGATATCATTTTTCTTTATCAACTATTGCTAAGTCAGTTTTGCTTAGGGCTCGTGAATACAAAGAAAAATTAATCTCTGAAGCTCAATGTAATAAACGCTTGAAAAAGACTATTGCTGAAATTGAACGCTTTTAAAAATAATTAGTATATTTGAGTTTTTGTTGCTGTATACTATACTTTAATTATGGGAAATTTATTTAAAATACATTCAAAACACAGACCTGCCGGAGATCAACCTGAAGCCATAAATTCACTAGTGAAGGGTATAAATGAAGGCTTAGACAGTCAAGTATTGCTAGGGATAACAGGTTCAGGTAAAACTTTTACTATTGCAAATGTAATTGAAAAAGTACAGAAACCGACATTGGTAATTGCTCATAACAAAACGCTAGCTGCACAATTATACAACGAATTTAGGGAACTTTTTCCGGAAAATGCTGTTGAGTATTTTATAAGTTATTATGACTTCTATCAGCCGGAGGCTTATATTCCAAGGACAGACACGTATATTGAAAAATCTGCAACAATTAACGATGAAATAGATAGACTTCGTCATAATACCACTCGTAGTTTGTATACAAGAGATGATGTTATCGTCGTAGCTTCAGTGAGTTGTATTTACGGCTTAGGACTGCCTGAAAATTATTTTAAAGGCGCAATAACGATAAAAGAGGGTGAAACCTATATCAAAAAAAATCTTTTGGCGGATTTTGTATCTGCGCAATATTCTCGTAATGATTTAGAATTAAAACGAGGAGCGTTTAGAGCTCGTGGTGATATTATAGAAATTATGCCGAGTTACGAAAAAGTCATTACAAGAATTAGTTTGTTTGGTGATGAGGTTGAAAAAATCAGTCGTGTAGACCAAATGACAGGCGAAATTTTAGAAATCCCAAAAGAAGTTGTCATTTTCCCTGCAGTTCATTATTTGTCTTATGATGAGAATTTAGAAGAAACAATAAAATTAATTAGGACTGAATTGACGTCACGATTAGCTGTATTAAATTCTGAAAATAAAATCGTTGAGGCGCAACGATTGGAGCAACGAGTAAATTATGATATAGAGATGATTAAAGAAATGGGTTATTGCAGTGGTATAGAAAATTATTCACGCATAATAGAACGTAGAAAACAAGGTAGCGCACCTTCTACACTTTTAGATTATTTTAAAAAAGATTTTTTAGTAGTAGTCGATGAGTCGCATGTTACACTCCCTCAACTAAAAGGTATGTACCATGGTGACCAAGCAAGAAAAGAGGTTTTAGTTAATTACGGCTTTCGATTACCCTCTGCGAAAGACAATCGACCGTTGAAAAACGAAGAATTTTTTGATAGAGTTAATCAAAAAATATATGTTTCAGCTACGCCTTCGGAGTTTGAAAAATCAACTTCACAGAATTTAGTCGAGCAAATTATTCGTCCTACAGGGCTGTTGGACCCTGAAATTTTTGTAAGGAAAACAGCATGTCAAGTAGATGATTTAATCGAAGAAATTAATAAAACAAAAGAAAGCGGTCATCGAATTTTAGTCACGACACTTACAAAGAAAATGGCGGAAGATTTGTGTAATTATATGGTGCAAAACGGTTTGAAAGCAAATTATTTGCACAGTGAAATAAAATCTATCGAAAGAGTCGAAATACTACGAGACTTAAGACTGGGGTCGTTTGACATTTTGATTGGTGTAAATTTGCTGAGAGAAGGTCTTGATATACCTGAAGTTGCGCTAGTAGCTATTATGGATGCGGATAAAGAAGGCTTTTTGCGTTCTGAAACGAGTTTAATACAGACTATAGGTCGTGCAGCTCGTAATTCATGTGCAAAAGTAATCATGTATGCTGATAAAATTACTGATAGTATGAAAAAAGCGCTCGATGTCACTGCACGACGACGAGAAATTCAAATGGCATACAACAAAAAATACGGCATTATTCCTCAAACAATTAAAAAGCCAATAGAAAATAATTTGTTGCAATTGGTGGCATCATATCGTGATTTAGACGATATCATTGCTGAAGAAATGGTAGAGATGAATTTAGATAAAAAAGATTTGCCTAAACTTATCGACAAACTCGAAAAACAAATGCACAAATCAGCGAAATTGCTGGATTTTGAGAGAGCTGCTGAAATTCGTGACAAATTAAAAAAATTGCGTGAAATGATAAAATAAAAGGTTATGCATTTTTGCCACTGAGTTGACCACAAGCTGCGTCAATATCTGCGCCTCGTTCTAGTCTGACGGTCGCTTTTTTCCCTGAGTGTTCAAGTATATATTTGAATTTCATTACTGCATTTTTCGATGGTTTTTTAAATTCAGGATGGTCGCTTTCGTTGTATACAATCAAATTTATGTTGCATTTAAAATCATAAATTAAATCGGCTAATTGTTTTGCATGTTGAGGTGTATCGTTTATATCTTTGATTAATATGTACTCAATAGTCACTCTCCGTCCTGTTTTAGCGACGAAATTTTTCAATGCGGGAATAAGTTTTTCGAGAGAATATTTTTCTTCGATAGGCATTAATTGTTTTCGTAAAACATGTGTAGGTGCATGCATTGAAATAGCTAACGTTGACTGAAAATCAGCATCTGCAAGCTTGTTTATAGCCGGTACTATTCCAGCAGTCGAAAGTGTCATGCGTCTAACACCAATATGGAAATCTTTATTAAAAATTTCTATAGCAGACATTACATTGTCATAATTCAGCAATGGTTCACCTTGTCCCATAAAGACAATATTGGTTACTTTTAACTTTGTGTCACGTTGTATTGTTAGCACTTGTTCAATGATTTCAGATGGTGATAAATTTCTGATGAAGCCTCGCTTGCCTGTAACGCAAAATTTACAGCCTAAAGCGCAACCGACTTGAGAGCTGACACATGCTGTTAGATTAGCACGATTGTCAAAACGCATCAACACTGTCTCTACACACTCATTATCCGGTAATTGCAACAGATATTTTACTGTGCCGTCAGCACTTATTTGGCGTTGCTTGATTGTTATTGCTGAAACGCAAGCTATTTTAGCAAATTCTTCTCGAAAAGCTTTCGGCAAATCTGTCATTTCTTCAATATTTGCAACTGATTTTTGATATAGCCATTTGTAAATTTGTTTAGCACGGTAAGCAGAGCCGTTAAGCTCTGCTACCAAATTCTCTATTTCGTTATATGACATGCCTGACAAGATATGCATGAAGCTGCCTATTGAACCGGTGGAGTGAAAACTCTCGTTGCAAATTCATCATTCATCATATAGATGGCGTTGCCGTCTTTTCCGACTAATTTTAATTTGTCAATAATTTCACTGGCTGCTGATTCTTCTTCCACTTGTTCATCGATAAACCAGCTTAAGAATGATTCAGTAGACTTGTCATTGTTCGCTTTAGCTACGTCCATTAAATCATAAATGCGACTAGTAACGTATTCTTCATGCTCTAATGTCTTTTCAAAGACTTCTAACGGCGAATTCCAACAGCAGTCAGGTTTTTCAATGGCTTCTAAAGTAACTTTCCCTCTACGGTTTTGGACGTAAGCAATCATTTTCATTGCGTGGAATGTTTCTTCTTCGAATTGAACCTTCATCCAGTTTGCAAAACCTGCTAGACCTAAGTCTTGAAAATATGTTGACATAGACAAATACAAGTAAGCTGAGTAAAATTCTTTGTTAATTTGTGCATTAAATGCGGCTTCGACATTTTTATTCATAATTTTGCGACCTCCATAGACCATGCACATTGCATAGTTCTCTCGCCTCAATTTTAGCACAGTCGCATTTTAATTCAAGTTCAGCAACTTCATGTGGACTTAAATATTTTCTTTTAAGATATTTTTTGTCAGGAGATATTGCCTCAATGAACATTATAAAATGATTGTCGTCCATCGGATGAGCAAAACTACCCACTCTTATCATTTTTTTTCCGTCTTCAAACGAGTAGACAGGGACATGTTTTTCATTCATCTCGTCGTCGTTTGTATGTTCTTTGAGTAAAATCATCGGTAAACCGCAGCATACGAGTTCACCTGAGCCTGGGTGCACTATTTCAACTATATTCCCACACTTGTCACATTTGTATAATTGCATTAATTCTGTCATATTAAACCTCCTATTTCTGTCATACTTAATATTCTGTAGATTTTGAAAGATTACATCAGACAAAAGAATTAACCAAAAAATATATTTATATTATAATCATTAATGATAATTAAGAGGTGAATATGTTTGATGTGATAACAATAGGAAGCGCTACGGTGGATGTATTTGTCCAAAGTGATTCTGCAAGTATTGTTTCAGTAGCGCAAAAACAGCGTTCTACTGAGTTTATGGCGTTCCCTTATGGTTCTAAGCTTGAGATAGACGAATTTTCTTTCGCCGTTGGAGGTGGCGCTGTAAACACTGCGGCTAATTTCAAAAATTTAGGCTTAAACGCTTCCACAATAGTCAAAATTGGGAATGATTTTTATGCAAAAGCAATCTTGAAAGTCATCGAAGACACAAAAATTGATAAATCAAATATTATTCAAGTTGAGAATGAAACATCTGGATTTTCGATAATTCTACTAAGTTTTCAGGGCGATAGAACTGTTCTGGCTCATAGAGGCACAAATGCCACTATTTCAGATAGAGATATTAATTTTGAAGCAATTAAAAATTCAAAATGGCTTTATATTGCACCATTGAACGGCGATACAAATGATGTTTTAGACAGCATTGCTCAATTTGCAGAAGAACATGATGTAAATATGGCTATAAATGTTGGTACAACCAGCATTAAACGAGGTGTAAAACATCTCGAGAAAATCTTACAAACTGCGGAAGTCGTAGTAATGAATGTGGAAGAAGCCTCTATGTATACGTCCATTGTTCTTCGTCCGGACACAAAGGACGAAAAATTCTCTGACTGCCTAATTCACCCAGATATTGCTGAAATGATGAAACAAATAAAATCTACTCACGCAAAAATAGTTATACTCACAGATGGGCGCAAAGGTGCGTATGCTTTCGATGGCAAAATGTATTACGTGTGCCCTGAATTTCCAGCGAAAGTTACTTCTACACTCGGTGCAGGTGACGCATTTTCATCGACTTTTGTTGCTACACTTGAGGATAGCAACTGGAATATTGAAAAATCGTTAAAATTTGCGTCTGTCAATGCAGCTTCTGTTGTAGAACATTTTGGAGCTCAAGAAGGCTTTTTGACGTTTGCTCAAATTGAAGAAAAGTTGTTAAATTATCCTGAATTTAAAGTTATTTCAGCGCAAAAGATTTGTTAATATGTCAAATTTGTTCATAGATAGTTTTATTTTAGCAGTGGCATTGTCGATAGATGCAATGATAGTATCATTTTCACAAGGTTTGATTTTTATAGAAAACAAACGCAAAAATTCGTTTTTTCTCGCCTTTTTCGTTGGCTTTTTTCAATTTTTGATGCCGGTAGTCGGTTGGTACTTCGCAAATATAATTTATTCCTATGTCAATATATTTGCTACTTGGATTGCTGCAGTTATCTTTATACTTCTCGGCGTGAAATTTATTAAAGACGCAGTTTTGAACAAAAAAGATGATA
>CAZTVM010000024.1:0-20642 GCA_964617065.1 uncultured Muribaculaceae bacterium | reverse complement strand
TTGTTTTTATACAGATAAGAGGATAATAACGGGGAAGTCGTTTAGATGAGTTTTAAGGCAGAAGGATGCACGAATAGTGCAGATGCGCAAATGCGTGCAAATGAATATCAAACAAATAAAATTGCCAACAAAACAGAAGCAAAATCTGTGGCAACTAAACCGTCACAAAAAATTTTCAATGGTAAAGAAAAAAAGAGTATTAGCACTCTAGAAAAACGCAAAGCATGGTTTAAAGCAAATCAATCAAATATTGCTGACAGTATTGTCAAAGCACTTATTGCAAAACCTGAATTATTAAAAAATGGTAAATCAGCTAGATTTTCGATGCTTTTAAACAAAAATCGAGAATTTAAAAATCTATTGACAAATTATGTAAAATCAGCGGCAAATAGAATAAAACAAAGTGCGTTCAACAAAATAAGTGCAAAGAATTTATTAAAGTATGCAGATAAGTTAAGTTCCTATGACAGGAATTTATTCAATCCTGAAAAATTGCTTATGAAAGGAATAAAGGATGGTTCTATCGGCGAACAAGACGCCAAAATGGCTTACAAAAAATATGTCGGTGATATTCCAGATTATGAAGTTGCCAATATTCAAGATTTTAAAGGTTTATTGAAACAATATGGGCTACATAGCTTATCAGAAAAAGAATTCAATAATGGTGTCAAAATTGCGCAAAAAAATGATAAGAATTTACATGAAATTTTGGATAATAATGGGAAATTAAAGTCTAATAACGATTTGAATGAAACAATAGTTGGTACAATACAACGTAAAGGAGGTAAACAAGGATTGCTTGGGGAAGAAAAAGAAATTTTGCATAAAAATACACAATTAAGAGGTCTAGATATTTCAAATTGGTTTACAACTAAAAAAAATGTTTGATAAATAAATTTTAATTTACATTCACTCGTAATTTCGTTTTTATTTATATATAATAAGTAAAAGAAAGAAATGTGTAATTTGGCATGTATTTTTTTTAGAAAGAGTGAAAAGGAATGGCAAAAAGTTCTCAAGTTTTGGAAGAAAGGACTGTTTCCAAGCTTCCGCCACAAAGCGTTGAAGCCGAAGAAGCTATATTAGGTGCGATTTTAACTAATCCGTATTGCGTGAATAAAATTGTTGATAACTTAAAAGTGAACAGTTTTTATAAGCCGGCTCATAAAGCGATTTATGAGGTCATTTTGGATTTGCTTAAAGAAAATCATGCAATTGATATTTTGACTGTTTCAGAAAAACTTCGAGAAGCAAACAAATTGGAGTACGTCGGAGGACGCACTTATATTAATGATTTAGCGTTGAATGTTGTTACAACTGCAAATGTTGAATATTATGCAAAAATTGTCCAAGAAAAAGCCATAAAAAGGACTCTAATCAACGCAGGTTCAGAAATAGTCACGATGTCTTATGACAGCACTCCTATCGAGACAACGCTTGATACTGCTGAAAAACTCATCTTCGGTATTGCTCAACAGCGTACGACCGGCGATCTCGTTCATGTAAAAGATATCGTCACAGAAACTTACAGACAAATAGAAGACAGGTACAACAATCGTGAAGATTTGATAGGCGTTTCTACAGGATTTTATGATTTGGACAAACTTACATCAGGCTTGCAAAGCTCTGATTTGTTGATTTTGGCAGCTCGACCTTCAATGGGAAAAACAGCTTTTGCGTTGAATATTGCGCAAAATGTTGCAATTCGTTCAAAAGTCCCCGTTGCTATATTTTCACTTGAAATGTCAAAAGAACAATTAATGCAACGTATGCTGTGTGCTGAGGCTGAAGTCGATATGCAACGACTGAAATCAGGGCACATGCAGGCTAAAGACTGGGAAAAACTAATTAATGCAATGGACGTTTTTGCAGAAGCACCTATTTATATTGACGATACACCTGCTGCTACGGTTATGGATATTAGGGCTAAATGTCGACGTGTAGCAATGGAAGAAAAACAACTCGGGCTTGTCGTTATTGACTATTTACAATTGATGGAAGGAGCATCTGGTGGTGATGACCAGCGTACTCAACAAGTTTCGGCTATATCGAGAGGTTTAAAGACTATTGCTCGTGAACTCAAAGTCCCTGTTATTGCTCTTTCGCAGCTTTCACGTGCTGTTGAGCAAAGAACTAATAAAAAGCCGATGCTTTCTGACTTGAGAGAATCAGGTGCTATTGAACAAGATGCGGACCTTGTTATGTTCATTTATCGTGAAGATTATTACAACCAAGACGGTGAAGTTGAAAACAAAGGCAAAGCTGAAATTATTATAGCAAAACACAGAAACGGTCCTACTGACAGCGTTGAGCTTTTGTTCCAGCCGAACATAACGAAGTTCAAAAATCCAACTAACAAAACTACTGTATTTTGATGTAATCTAATATTTCATCAGGATTTATGTCAAAACCCTCGTCAGTCATTCTGTTCTTGAATTCAACAGTTCCGTTTTCAATGCCTTTACCTACGACAATACGATAAGGAAATCCAATAAGGTCTGCGTCTTTAAACTTAACGCCTGCACGCAAATCTCTGTCATCAAGCACAGCTTCAATACCGTTTTTTAAACACTTTTGATAAAGTTCTTCAGCTACTTTTGACTGTTTTTCGTCGTTTGTATTAACAGGTACAATTACGACATGATAAGGTGCAATCGCAACAGGCCATTTTATGCCGTGCTCATCATGGTATCGTTCAACTGCAGCAGCAGCTGTTCTCGAAATACCTATACCATAGCAGCCCATCACAAAAGGCTTTTCTGAACCGTCTTCCGCTGTAAAAGTAGCATTCATTTTTGCTGAGTACTTTGTGCCCAACTTGAAAATATTTCCGACTTCAATGCCTCTTGTCACATTGAGTTTGCTTTCACAGCTAGGACACAGCTCACCTTTTTCAACTAATCTAATGTCTGCAAACTGAATTGGTGCTGTGATATCAGCGAAGTTGACACCGACTGTATGCGTATCGTTTTTGTTAGCACCTACGACGAAATTTTCAAGTTCTTTCGTTGTCAAGTCGGCTATTATTTTTACATTTTTAAAGCCGACAGGACCTATAAATCCGGCTTTGGCGTTGAAATTATTATTTAGCATCAATTCGTCAATTTCAGCTTCACTCGCAATTCTTATTTCATTTGCGTTTAGTGCGTTCATCAATTTTGTTTCTTCGATGTTTTTATCACCACGAATTAAAACCAGAACGGTTTCTTTATCAGCAATGTAGACTAAGGTTTTACAGATTATGGTCTTTTCAATTTCTAAAAATTTGGCGACTTCATCGATAGTTTTTGTATTAGGTGTATTTATGTTTTTCATCTCAGAGAACTTGCCTACAGTATCAGCTGGCGGAAGAATAGATGTAGCGTGGTTAGAATTTGCTGCGAAATTACAATTTTCACAATAAAAAACATCATTTTCACCACTGTCAGTTTGAGTTAAAACCATATATTCATGGCTGACATTGCCACCGATTGCGCCTGAATCGGATTGAACCATTTTCGTTTCCAGTCCGCAACGTTCAAAAATTCGAGAATAAGTTTCAGCCATTATCATGTAAGATTTATCAAGTGCCACTTCGTCGATATCAAAGCTGTAAGCGTCTTTCATTATGAATTCACGACCACGTAATAAACCAAATCTTGGTCTTATTTCATCTCTGAATTTAGATTGAACTTGATATAAATTAACCGGGAGTTGTTTGTAGGATTGTATGCCTTCTCTAGCAATAAAAGTAACTACTTCTTCATGTGTTGGGCCTAGACACATTGATTTGTCATGTCTATCTTTCATTCTCATTAATTCTCTGCCATAGACATTCCATCTGCCACTTTCTTGCCAGAGTTCTTCAGGCTGAACGAAGGGCATTAATATTTCTTGAGCGCCTGCTTTGTCCATTTCTTCTCGCACTATATTTTCAACTTTTTTTAAAACTCTCCACATCAAAGGCAAATAGTTATAAATTCCATTAGCAAGTTTTCTTATATATCCTGCTCGTACAAGGAGTTTATGACTTACAACCTCTGCATCTGCAGGGTAGTCACGCAAAGTTTGTACAAAAAGTTTCGACATTTTCATATTAATTAGTTCCCTTCGATAGTTTTATTATAGTCCTTTTGAGTGTAAGAAGTAAGTTATCGCATCACCTACGAATTGTAAAAACAATAGTGCAAAAATCGGCGATATGTCTAAACCTCCTATCGGAGGAATAATCCGCCTGAAAGGACTTAAAAAAAGTTCTGTGAAATTTCGTAAAGCCTGAAATGGTTGTTTGTACCAGTCTATATTAGGTACCCATGACAACAAAATAACTATCAATATCGACACCCAAATTATTTGAAACAAAATTCCTACTATAGTTGAAATCATTTTTACCTCTTATAATTTTGAACTTTGACAAGTATTAGCACATGAACAGTTCACTCTTTCCTTTGGAATATTAGCAATCATTTCAAATAGGAGCGCTTTTAGATGTTGAATGTTTGCGTTGAATACTTCAATCACAGCGGAGTGAGATACAGGGTCTGTATCGCTTACTAAACCTGCGTCGTAGTCAGTAATTAGTGAAATGTTCACAGGACAAATATCTAATTCTTTCAACAAATAGGCTTCAGGAAATTGAGTCATATTGATGACTTCCCAGCCTTGATTAGTAAAAAATTTTGACTCGGCTTTAGTTGAAAATCTAGGACCGTTTATGACGACGACTGTGCCTTTTTCGTGAACAGTTATACCTAATTTTTTAGCTGTTTGTACCGCTATATTTCTAAGCTCAGGGCAATATGGGTCAGCTGCAGACGGATGCGAAACGACAGGACCTTCAATAAAAGTTGTTTTTCTTCCGTCAGTCCAGTCGACGAATTGGTCGCAAATTACAAAATCGCCGGGCTTTACGTGCTTTTGCAAACTCCCTGCTGCACAGGGTGAAATAGCTCTTTTCACGCCGATTGATTTCATTGCCCACACATTTGCTCTATAATTTACCAAATGAGGCATAATCGAATGGTTACGTCCATGTCTAGGCATAAAAGCGACACTTTTATCGGCTATTTTCCCGATGAAAAGGTTGTCTGATGTCATTCCGTACGGTGTTTCAATTTTTACTTCTTCTACTTTGTCCATTAGTGAATAAAGTCCTGAACCGCCAAAAATGCCTATCGTGGCTAAATTTTTATTCTCCATTTTATTTCCTTATCTATAGTTCGTAATATCTTCTAAATAATTTCTTTCATCAGTGGCATTAGCATTAATCGTTAATCGCCCATTTTCCTTTACTTGAATTTGAAAAACATCTTCATTATCGTTAGCGCCTGCACTATATGTGGTTACAGTTTGACCTCTGCCAGCTCTCGGGTCTACATCAATTGTAATAGTGAGTGTCTGATTTGCGGCTGAAAAAGCGTTACCTGTGTTCAAACCGTAGAATGCAACACCGTCCGGAGTTTGTACATGTAAATTCTGTGCACCGGCTGTTGTACAATCATTTGTAATAGAGCTAAGCACACTTGAAATAGCATAACAGAAGAAATTTACATTCGTGACAGCTGTATCAGCAGTTACACCTAAAATGTTTCTAACTTTTGTTGCGCAAGCGCCTGCAGGAGCTGCTGCATTATTAGCCGGCAAAGTCCTTGCATCATTACACAAATTCGGCTGTCTCAAAATAGGTATCGAAGCATCATCACCGGGATATAAAAAACGGTTGTTAGTGATTTCGTATACAGCTTGAGCTAATGTGCTATATGATTTTCTGAATAATAATTTATTTTTATTAGGCATAGACGACAGTATACTAGGCATAACGAGTACTGCGATAGTTGCCAAAACAACTAAAACTATCAGTACTTCCATTAGAGTATAACCTTTTTTCATCTTCTCTCCTTTGTTCTCATTCTTAATTTATACCCTAATAATACAATTTTCGCAACAATTACACATGTTTTAACAAATGCTGCTGCAAGTAAACCGTTGGCTATAAAATTTTTTCGTTTATCACTTCACGCAAGCTAGTTCTACCTACTTTCGATACAAGCGGACAACACTGCAAAATAAGTAAATAGCAAAAGGACTCTTGCGTAAGGCACGAAACTGATGACATATCTACACGCTTTGTCAACTGTAAAACCTGTGAACTTTAATTTTTTAGGTGCAACTTAGTCAAAATGGACAGGAACAGGTATAACAACAGGACGTTTCATAAATATTGCATCCGTATACTTGCGATTACTACCAAAATCTTTTTTTTCACTTTTTGCTACGCTTTCGTCTTTTTGGTACTCAATTAAAAACTTCATTAATTCAGGACTATACATTAGAACACTCCTACACTATTACACACATATATAAACACGAAAAGATGAAAAAAAGTGCTTTTTTAGTCTTCAGGTTACATAATTTGTTACAATATTAATATGAATTTTTTTACAGTACTTTTTGGAGTTGTAAAATGCCATAGTATATATATTCAAATCTGTAAACCAGGTTATTGTGACTGTGTTTTTGCGTCAATATGTTATTCTCATTGCACTAAAATGCGATAAAGTTTGAATATAAATGATTTTCCTGTCGTTAAATCTTTTATCCACTATTCACTCATTTTTCTCAGATAGTATATATATGTATATATAAAGAAAAATTTTTTATATTTATTGTCTAATTCTTAACAAATATTAAGAAATAAAAGCGATTTGAGTGAGCCTGTATCCGCAATTGAAGCTGTTTGTATAAACAATCATTACCTTTGATATTTAGTCGAAATGGTGAATTTCTACAATTTGTTTGAATTTTAGGCAGATTTAATGGCAAAAGTTCTAAGTGAGAAAGGTCACGATTTGGGGTTCGTTCTCGCATTGTTTCTGTCGGAAAAAAACGACCTATTTTGCTAAATCGCCCATTATGTTTGCGATAGAGGTAAGTTACCTTTTCGTTACGTTTTCCATTTGAAAATTAATAGTCGAAAAATACTTCCAAGTTTCAAACTTCCTATTCTATCAACTATATTTTCAACGCTTTAACATGAGCACCCGCAAAAGCACCGTTCATTTCTTCAAGATTTTCTTCGGAGATTAGGCTTTTATCAAAAGACAAACCATTAATTATTTCTTTTTTGTATATATGGACAGGCTCAATCGATATATTTTTAAATCTTACATTTTCTAAAATATTCTTGTAATCTTCAATCGGCATTGCCCCAGAAATGCAACCTGCCCAAAGTTGTGCTTGTTTTTTTATTTCAGAAGAAACAGGTTTTAAAGACACAACATCGGCAATTGCAAGCCTTCCACCTTGTTTTAAAACTCTATAAGCCTCTGAAAGCGCTTTCTTCTTATCATCAGAAAGATTTATTACACAGTTTGAAATAATTACATCAACCGTCTCGTTTTTAAGAGGTATATCTTCAATAAAACCTTTTATAAATTCAACGTTTTTAACGCCCATTTTTTCTTTGTTTTTATTTGCAAGTGCAAGCATTTCATCGGTCATGTCAAGCCCGTAAATTTTACCCGATTTTCCGACAAATTTAGATGACATTAAAACATCAATGCCACCGCCTGAGCCTAAATCAAGAACAGTTTCACCTTCTTTTAATTCAGCAAAAACAAGAGGGTTGGCGCAACCCAAAGATGCACTGACGGCTTCTTTCGGAATGTCATCTAAATTCATTTCTGCATAATTTCTGTCCGCTCTTGAAATTCCCCCGCAAGACGAACAACAACTGCAACTAGATTTTGTGGATACATTTTTTGCAATATTACCGTAAAAATCCTTAACTTCTTTTTTTATGTCAAAACTCATGATTTTCTCCTTATATAAATTTAATATTATAAATATGCCATGTCTGTCATATATAATATTCCAATTATGTCATATTGTCAAATAATTAAATTTGTATTATTCTAAAATTATGAAAAATGATTTCTACGAAAAGAAAACTCAAATATTCAAAGCACTTGCAAATCCTGTCAGATTACAAATTATTGATTTTTTAACTGACGGAGAAAAATGTGTTTGCGAAATTATAGAAAAACTTCAATATGAACAATCTCATATTTCAAAAAATTTAAACAAATTAAAATCGGTAGGTTTGATAAAAGACAGAAAAGATGGATTAAAAGTATTTTACAGCCTAAATTGTAATTGTATAAAAGATTTTTTTGAATGCTTAAATAAAATTATCAAACGAAGTGATTAAAATCTTAAAACAAAATGTTTTATTACAAAGGACTTTGAGAAAAATGCGGAACTGAATTTTCAGCCACTCACTCGCATAAATGTCGTTTACTTATGAAAAAAATCAACCTTAATTTTGAATAAATTTGCATTTTGAGGGAAAAATTCTCACAAATACTTCCTACTTAAGGGCTTAAAACTATTTTTATGTAAGTAACACTAAGAATTAAAATACTCGTTAAAATTACCCAAATTGAGACGGAAGATTTTCCCAAGTAAAATCGGGGAAATCTACGTATTTGTTGGAATGTAAACGCTTCCGTCTACAAGGGGAGGCAAGGCGATTGGGTAATTCTCACGTCCGATTTGCATCACAGCCTCAAACCTAAATATATCAAAGGATATGGCGAAAATGTTCAGATTTTAAACGGACAATTTTTGTATAAAAATCGGACAAAATGGACAAAATTACTTGGTTGGTTCGCATAGTGAGGGAAGTGCCTCAAAGTCAAATATAATCGTAAAATTTTAAATTAAATTAGAAATACTTGTTGGTTCGTTTGTCCAGTCAAATTATACCATTTATCTTCCATCGCTGAAAGGTAAACGAGTTGGGAAAAAATCTGAAAATCCATAATATTAAAGGAGATTTAGTGCAATTTCGTAGCTAGGTTTGCTCGGAAAGTTGTAACTGCCTTTTGTATATTTCATTGCAAGCACCCTGTAATGAATACAGAAGTCTTTCTAACTTAAAATCAAAAAATTGTTTTTGACATCAATTCATTAAAAAGTTTTTTATCCTCGGATATATCATAATTTGTAATACAAAAAGTTTTAAATTCGTCATAATTATGAGTTATTTGAATTAGTTTAAATAATTTTTTTATTTTTTTTAAATTTGTATTTTGTAATTTTTTAAACCAATTATGTTTAAATGCAATATTAAAAGTTTTTATGAATGATGCAACATCTCTATATTTTGCCAAATTAATAAAAGATTTATATTTTTCATAGGCTAAATCAAATAAGGTATCGCTTTGAAGCATATAAAAAGTGGTTGACTTAAATATTTCCAAACAGCTATCAAGTATTTCTTTATTAGAATTTTCTTGAATTATTTTTAAAATTAATTCAAAAATATTTATTAAATATTTTTTTTCTATTTCTGTATATACAAATGGTTCTTTTAAGTGTATTTGGGTCAATGTATTGATTTCAAAAGATTCCATTTTGTTATATCTTGATGGATCTTGTAAAGCCTGCTCTATAGCTTTAAGAATAATTAAAACATGGGATTTATCTTTATTAATTTTTTCGTATAAATTGTTTAAATACTTTGATTTGCTGGATAATGCTGTATATGTTGTTGCCATTTGTGTAGAATAAAATATTGTAAATAATTCTGCAAAATGAGAGTCAGCTTTATTTGAATACCATTTTTTACCTTCATGGCAAGCTACTTTAAATAATAAATTGCAACTTCGCTCAAAATATTCTGGGTTTTTCGCATAATGCATAAGAAGGGATTGAAACCCTGAATCTAAATTTTGGAATTCATTTTCTGGTAATTCTAATAATAATTTTTCTAATTTTCCAAAAGCAATTTCATTTTGTTCATATGCTAAACTATTAAATAAATCCTTTTTTTTTATAATATCTTCATTTTGAGCAAATTGTGTATTTAAAATTGATGTTTTAACATCGTTAGATATTTCAAAAAGCTCATGATTGAAGTTTTGCAAAAGAGATTCCGGTATTTTGTCCTTAAATTTTTCATAATCAAAATTTTTATTGTTTTCCCAATGTTGTGCTTTTAACCAATTTTGGAAAATTCTTGGTGAAATATATAAAGTAGAATTACCTCTTAAAATATTCTTTTTAATTAAATTAGTAACTATATCCTCAATGTCACCATAGGTAAGCCCATATAATTGATTAATTTTCTCTTTTACAAAATTAAATTCATCATTGTACTGTCCTAAATAACCTGTTTTTTCAAAAAGACTCATAATTTTAAGTGTTTTTATGTATTTTTTTGTTTCATCTGAGTTTATGTTTTTATCATTGCTCACATATTTTAACCAAATATTATCCAGATTGTCTAAATATTGCTCAGGATTTTTATGTACATTATCTGCAACAATAAGAGCAACTCTGGGAAATCCTTCACATAATCGAATAATTTTTTGAATTGTTCTTTTGGGAATAGTCACATATGCTTGATGAATTAATTCCAACAATTTATCATCAGATAATTTTTCAACAATAAAACACTTGTCATCGTCTACTCTAATAGTATCTTTAGTATTTGAATTATATATAGTAATCAATTTTATATTTGTAAAAGGATACTCTATATTATTAAATATTTTTTCACAGTTAATAGTATCACATTCATCAATTACTATTATTACCGATGTATTTTTATTTATATTGTTGAGAAAATTCAAATTGTTAAAGGCTTCAGGATTTTCAAAATATACACAGTTGTTTTTTAGTGGTTCTGTATTTAAAGCCTCAATTACTGTTCTGGTTTTACCTATTCCTGACGCTCCAATAATTCTTACATGTGTTGCCTTTGCTGAATCATTTTTCAATAATAATTTTTGAACTGAACTTATTATATTTTGTCTTATTTCATCACAAAAATATTGATTTCTTAATTCACTATTTTGTGCAATATTCTCATATAAGATACCTGAATAAATATTTTTCAAATTCAACAATAATGTAGGATATTTTTGTTCAATAATATTATTTAATTGTTCATATCCAACGACATTAACCTTTGGATTTTGATAACCACATTTTTTTAAATAATTCTTTATCAAGTCAATAGTTTTAATTTTATTATTTTCTACAAAGGTATGTTTAAATGATACATAAACATACAGACAATCATTATCAAAGCATTTTTTAATAGCAGGTTTTAATTGATTTATATATTCATTCTTTGTTTTAATTTATTTCATTCTTTTAATGTGCAGTTAAATAGTTCTTTTACAATTGTTGCATCAGCCCAAGGTTTTTTACTATCAGCTTTTATCTGATACCTTACTTCTTTATCTAAAATTAAGTCGCTAGAAAGATTAAATGGATTTGAAATGCTGGCATCTATACCACCATCTTTAATAGTAACATTATCACCTTTTGGGCAACTTATATTACACAATGGAATATTTATAGAAATTGCCTCAAGACATAATAATTTGTTAAAAATAGCGACAGCTTCTTTAGGATCCAAGTTACATAACTCATTATTAAGCGTTAATAGATTTACGTTCATATACATAATTATAGCAAAAATTAATTAAAAATTATTTTTATAACACAATCCTTTACATTCAGTCTATACCTGTTATTTTTGTAATATAATTTTCTCATGCAAAAGTATTTTGATAAAGATGATTTTAAGTTATTTTTAGGGGATTGTGTTGAAATTTTAGAAAAAGCAACTCCTGATTCTGTTGATATGATTTTTGCAGACCCTCCGTACAAACTTTCAAATGGTGGTTTTACTTGTCAAAACGGCAAAGCTGTTTCTGTCAACAAAGGCAAATGGGATGAAAGCAAAGGACTTGATGAAGATTTCGAATTTCATACTCGTTGGATAAATGCTTGTCGAAAAGTTTTGAAACATAATGGTACAATTTGGATTTCTGGAACTTACCATTCAATTTACGCTTGTGGTTTTGCACTTCAAAAAGCAAGTTTCAAAATACTAAACGACATTTGTTGGTTTAAACCAAACGCATCGCCAAATTTGAGTTGCAGATATTTTACGGCAAGTCATGAAACGCTTTTATGGGCGATTAAAGATAAAAAATCCAAGCACACTTTTAATTATGACATTATGAAAGATGGCGACTGGAATAGTGATTTTATCAAAAAGCCTAACAAACAAATGCGTTCGGTTTGGGCAGTTGATACTCTAAAAATGAGTGAAAAAACTTTCGGCAAACATCCGACACAAAAACCTTTAGAATTGTTAAGGCGTATAATCCTTGCATCGACAAACAAAGGCGATTTAATTCTCGATCCGTTCACAGGAAGCTCAACAACTGGTATAATGGCAAATGTGTTGGGACGTAAATTCATCGGAATTGACACAGAAAAAGAATTTTTAGATTTATCGATAAAAAGACTTGAAGACGCTCAAGAGAAGGAAGCTCAATGGCAGTAGTATTAGAGAAATTGCAGGAACAAACTTATCCAATAGTAAAATGGGTTGGCGGAAAACGTCAGCTTATGTTTGAATTGCTAAAAAATATGCCGAAATCTTACAACAGATATTTTGAACCATTTATCGGGGGCGGTGCATTATTTTTTGAACTTCAACCGCAGAATGCATATATTTCAGATGTTAACGAAGAATTAATTAACCTTTATTCTATTGTTAAAAATAATGTTGAAGATTTGATTTTAGATTTATCAAAACACGAAGTTTCAAAGGATTATTTTTTAGATTTAAGAAATGTTGATAGAACTCCCGATTACGAAAATTGGTCTGATGTTCAAAAGGCGAGTCGTTTTATATTTTTGAACAGAACATGTTTTAATGGGCTTTATCGGGTAAATTCTCAAGGTCAGTTTAATGTACCTTTTGGGAATTACAAAAATCCGAGAATTATTGATGAACAAAATTTATATAATTGTTCAAAATTATTACAAAATACAGAAATTAAAAATGCTGATTTTATGGCTATTTTAGACGAAGTGCGAAAAGGTGATTTTGTCTATTTCGATCCTCCTTATGTGCCGTTGAATGAAACATCAAGTTTTACATCGTACACAAAAGATGGTTTTGATATTGATATGCAGTTCAAATTGCGTGATTTGTGCGACGAGTTGGACAGTCGAGGTGTGATGTTTATGCTCTCAAATTCTGATACAAAAATTGTGAATGAATTGTATGAAAATTATAATATCAAAAAAGTTTTTGCTTCTCGTGCCATTAATGCTAACGGTAACGGTAGAGGCAAAATTACAGAAGTTATTGTGAGGAATTATTAATGACTAGAGATTTTAAGGAATGGTTATCGACTTTCAGACCTTGTATTGCAGATTACGGCTATTATGCAGATTTTGACAAAATCAACAACAATGTTGATAGCATAAAAATTGAGTTGAACATTTTAAATTCTTTAGTCGGTTCAAAAAACATTGAAAAAGATTTTGAAGATATTATCAAAAAATATCCGGAAACGCTTAGATGTATTCCTCTACTTTTGGCTGTTCGATCATCTGAAATTTACGCAATAGATGCGGATGGGGAATATAGCTATAATTTCACAAAAGCAAATTACAACATTGATGAATACAAAAATTTTATGCGTAAAACAAAGTTGTTTGATTTATTGAAAAATCGTATTGTGAACAATTTGGTTGATTATGCAACAGGTGTTGAAACAGGGTTAGATTCTAATGCTCGCAAAAATCGTGGTGGTCATTTGATGGAAAATCTTGTTGAAAGTTATATTCAAAAGGCAGGATTTGTTAAAGGTCAAAATTATTTCAAAGAAATGTATATTCATGAAATTGAAAGCAAATGGGGCGTTAAGCTCTCAGCTATTTCAAATGAAGGCAAAATGGAAAAGCGTTTTGATTTTGTTATTAAAACAGATAAACAAATTTATGTAATTGAAACAAATTTTTATGCCAGTAGTGGGTCAAAACTCAATGAAACTGCAAGAAGTTATAAGACATTGGCACAAGAAGTCAAAATGATTGACGGTGTAACCTTTATTTGGTTTACTGATGGTTGCGGCTGGAACAGTGCTAAAAACAATTTAGAAGAAACATTTGATGTTTTGGATACAATTTATAACATTGCTGATTTAGAAAACGGTGTTTTAGGAAAAATTAGATAATTTATAGATTCTTTTCTAAAAATAAATTTTTATCAACTTGATTAAAAAATTCTTGATAAATTTCAGAATTATAATGTCTTACAACTTTTCTTGGCGATGATTTTATCATTGTATAACCGTCAGCATTTTCTAATATTTTTTCAATCATAATAAATCTTACTTTGGTTCTGTCCCCGATTTTTTCTATGTTCACATTAGAATCAATAATAACAGGATGCAATGATAGTTCATTTTTCATATGCATTGTCGGAATAATTAAATATGGAGCTGTCAAGCCGAAAGATAATCCAGCGCATGCTCCGTAATATGCATATTCTATGCTATATAGAACAACTCTACCTTTATCAGTCCTTTTAGCCTTAAAATCTTTTCTTGCTCTTAAATACCCTAATTCCATTTCACCGTTTTGAACGATAAAACCATTATCTTGAAGAGTATTCACTACGGCTTTCATAACTTTTAGCGTATCTGTAGTATCGTAATAACGAGTTTGAACATCTCTTATTTCCATCATTGTCTTTTCAGAAATTTTTTTCGCAAATGACGGTAGTGCTAAAGAGCATAAAAATATTGATGTTATAAATATACTTATTAATTTTTTCATATAATTAAATCTTTTGTTTTTGAATAAATATTGCTTTATCTACTTTTGAAAAGAAGTCTTGATAGTATGTATCTTCAGTTATTTCTTCAATAGATATCGGACTTCCATATCCGTTTAAAAGTTTTCTTTTAAAATTTATTCTAACTCTATAAGCTTTTCCATATTCGGAAATATTTGCAGTTGCATTTACAACCGCAACAACTGTTCCAATTTTCTTTTTTGCACCAAATTCTTTTTCAAAATCGATAGTCTTATCATTTACACTAAACTCTTTATCCCCAGAAATAAATCCAAGTAAAGAATTTGCATTATTTACAATAAAACCTTGATCTTGTAATACATTCAGCATAGCTTTCATAAGCGTTGCTTTATCAATATTATTATATTCTCTTGTTTGATATTGTCTTTTTTGCAACTGAGTTTGTGGTGTTATTATTTCATTTTTAGCTTTCGCAAATGTCGGAGTTATTGAGCCGACTAATGCTATCAATAATAATGCTAATAATATTTTTTTCATAATTTCTCCTAAAAACTGCTCATGTGATATTGGAATGATGAAACTTTTTTATTTGCGAACTTAATAACAATTGTTAAAGTCTTTTGTGTTGATTGAGCATTACTTCTGCCTTTGGCATAATTAACAAGAATAATGCCTACATTAAACCCACTATCATTATATGAAGTAACAGATGAAACTTTATCGTAAATCCAAGTTTCTTTACCGTCAGAATCTGTTGTAACAATGTTGGGAGAACCCAAAGCAAGTGCAACTTCGTCTTGAGATGAGCCTATTTTAATATTTTTTTGTGCAACACCTAATGTAAGTTTTGTTTCTTGTGCAGGGCTACACTTGTCAGGATTTTTTAAGCATTTAAGCTCTTGTTTCTTTTTGATTTTTTCTATTTTTTGTTGATATTTAATTTCAGCTTTTTGTAAATTATCCGGTTCTGTAATCGCAAAAGCAGGTAATACTATGCTCAATAATGTAATTAAAATTAAAAACTTTTTCATCAAACTTCTCCTTTGTATTTTTAGATTATACAGTAAATTTTTCTTAAAAAAAATTAATTATTAAGAATTATTTATCTATTATATTTAAGGCTTCTTTTTCCAAACCTTGCTTAAAAATTTCTTGTATAAACCTAGCCCTAATCCATAATGAAAAATCAGAATTGGAAGCAGTTCTCGGGTCATAAATCAAAATTTGTTTTGCAAGTTCATCAGTTGAATTATTGTAATTGTTGGAAAAATATTCAAAGCAAGCTTCAAAGGATTTCTGCGAACATTGTGTTAATAAATCTTTTATTACTGTTGGCGATTCATTTAATACTGTTTGTATAAATTCTTCAACTTCTTTTTTTGAACGAAATTTACCATAATATTTTTTTCCTTTTAAATTTTGACCAAAATCCATATTTTTTTCCTTTTCATTATTTTTAATATCAAGAATTGCTTTTGCTTCATTAATAACATCTTCTTTTTCTTTCGTGTCATAGATGTCTTTAAATTTTTGCATATCTTCAGGTAACGGTTGTTGCCACCAACCGTTTCTATGGCTATTATTGTGACCGTCAAACCAATCTCTGGAATTTTTAAGAGTATTCTTTTTGACTCCTATTTTATCGGCGGCAATCATAAATGCTTTGTCTTGGCTGTATTGGGGATATAATGAAGCATGTTCAAAATTACTGAAACAATATGCTACAAGGTACATGTCAGATTTTAAATCTTCATCAATTCTTTTATATGTCCTACTTGTTTCTTCTTTTGTTTGAATAATTTTCTTCTCAAAGTTTACTGGATTGAGTTGGTTTATCGCAACTTCTGATTTTAAAAGTATGTTCAAGAAAAGTTCTTTGTTTTCAGTATCGTTTGAAATTATAGTATTTCCCATACCTTTTTGCGCCAACTGTTTAATTTCTGTAAGAATATTTTGCATAATTGCCTCCTTATAATCTAATTATTTCATTTATTTTATAAATGTCAAGAATAAAACAAATAAATATTGATTATTTGTTACATATTTCAAAAATATTCCTTTTAAGACCTGAATTTTGTTATCAAAATTTGATAAATCATTCAATTCCGAGAATCTTATTTACTTCCCTGATAACATCTGGCGATATTCCGTCTATTTGTTTTTTAGGTTGTTCTTTAACCTTATTTTCAAAGTTTTGTAATTCTGGCATTTGTTTTAGTAAATTCATCAAAGAATAAAGCATAGCTTGGTTTGTCGGTTCTTTTTTATCAATGGTTTTCATAATATTTTGCATTAAAAGTTTCACAAAATCTTGCAACTCTGTTGAGAAAAATTGTTTATTCTTTAAAACCTCTGCTAATTTTTTATCCCAACAAAATTTATTTTTCCAATAATAAACTGTTCTGCGTGAAATCTGCAATTTTGCTGAAATCTCATCAGGCGACAGTCTTTCATACAAAAACAATTTCTCAGCATCATTATACAAATTCATTTTGCTCATACTTTCTCCTTAAAAACTATTCTATTCAAACTAAATTCATTCTTATTCGTAATTCGCCGTACTTGAAAAACATATTTACGTTCAATTACACCTAAATTTTGATAATATTTAATTAGCTGATTTAAAAGAGCTAATGTGTTTTTTATCCGCAGTGGCTTGAAATCACGCTCAACGCAATTTTGATAAAATTTACTAATATCTTCTATTTCAATCTCATTGAGGTTTTTACTTTTGAAAAACGGTAAAATATCAAATTTGAATGAGCCGTTATAAGTCCGATATGTTTTCTTTTTACAATGCTGTTTTACATAATTTTCTAAAAAATATTTTGCCGCATTTTCTACTGAAATATTCTGATATTTATTTTTTGATGTTGCAAAAATCTCAAATTTTAGACTATTTTCTTGTGCAACAAAATAATATTTCCCTTTTTTAAACTCTATTTTATGCTCATTTAAAAGGCTTTTTATAGCTGTTTTACAATCAACTTCTGCTATCATTTCAATTTCGTCAAGTGTGAATTCTTTCAAATGTTTTGCAAGTTTTTCAATGTTCATATTATCTGCCCCACAATTTCTTTTGTAATTTCTGTAAAACTATTTTCTTTTGCGATAATTTCCAACTGATTAATCAGCTGAATAGTTTGTCTGAACCGATTGTATTTTTTGTGAATATATTCAATCGCATCGGCGGTAACAGGTATTTCCGACAATTCATCAAAAATTTGTTTTAAATCAGCAACTTCAAAAGTTTCAAATTTAACTATTTCAGAAAATCTATCATAAAGGTGCTTATATCTTTCGAGTTTTCTATGAGCCAATCCCATACCAACAAACACTATCGGACAATCTGTTTCATCATGAATATCCCGCAGGATTTCAATCGTCTTGAGGTTATTCATCAAATAATCAATCTCATCAATTATTATCAACTGTGGATTTTGTTTTAATTTTTTAACTACCAAATTGAAATTATCAGAGGTTAAATAGCGTGGGATTTCCTCCATTTCTTTGACTATTTCTTCAATCAACCAACGACCTGTCATTAAATTTGTCGCTCTTAAATAAATTGCATCATTTTTGCAAGCTAACCATAATGCCGTTTGAGATTTTCCAAGCCCTGGCTCGCCATAAATCAATCCCATATTGCTTTCTTTTGCCGAAAACTTGTTTTCGTGCAAAATGGCCTCACGGTTTTGCGATAAATTTAATTCTTGCTCATTTCTGTAAATAGTGAGCGGAATATTCTTCGGCTTATTTTGTAAATTTTCAACTAAGCCTATAAAATTTTTAACATTTTGCGTTTTTACAAATCGTTTATTCATAAAGTAGTTTATACTCCTTTGTTTTCTTAAAATCAGCTATCCATGTATTATTCGGATCGTTTTTGACTAAATATTCATATTTTTCTGCGTTATTTTTGAATAACGGACGTCCGTTAATACCCCTCACCCCAACCCTCTCCCGCAAGGGGCGAGGGGGTTCATCTTTAACCATTTCAGTTTCGATAAATTTGCCTTCTTTTTCCGAAATCTTTGATTTCGAGAAAAATGGCCTCACGATATCACTATAATCTCCAATTGTTTGTAAAGATTTTGAAATAGTGAGAACCTCTTCCTGTGGCAAAAATTGTTTAACACTATTAATTGTTTTTCTGTGTAATTTTTGCTGATTTTTTATTTTCTGCTTGTAATCTTCAAAATCTGTAACTGTTCCTAAAATTTCTGCCATAGGATGAGTTTCTGTCACACGTTCTGCTGTGCATAAAAATTCTCCTTTTGTCGTAAATACTGTTATGCTCCGCAGGTCAAAAAGGTTGTATTTTATTAAAACCTTACTTTTGAATCCGTAAAGTCTTTCGTCAAAATAATCACAGTTCAAAAATCTAATTCCGTTACGTTGAATAGTTTTTATTTCTGTTGCCAACATCAAATCATCTAACGTATCAATGTTTATATTTTGACGTGTTCTATTCTCTAAAACTTCGGCTATTGTTTTATCAGGAGCGTTTGGACAAGGCTGAGAGTTTTTGAAATTCAACCACATATCTATCATTTTTATTGTTTCATCAATCGTCGGCACATAATTGTTGTGAAGATTTTTGTGAAGCTTTTCATTTCTCATCATATACGCAGGTTTGTTATCAATACAACTTCCGATATAACTCGGCAATAATTTTTCAAATCCCTCTTGAAACTCCTTGAAAAATCTCTCAATCACTTTTGCTCTTGCATTATACGGTCTTGCAACGCTGAACTACAAAAGCAAGTAGTTTTATTCGAAAAGCAATGCAAGGAAGGTATTGTTGCCGATAATAAACAATCTTTTGAAAAATATGCTAATTATGTAATCGGATTAAAAGAGCGTACAGGTATAAAGCATAGAACCATTGTAAGATATAAGGAATTGTTGCAACGTATAAATCCCGCAATCGGGCACTTAAAACTTGCCGACCTAAGACCGCAACATCTTAACGCTTTTTATGAGCAACTGGCTCAAGATGGAATGAATAAAAAAACAGGTAAAAAATTAAGCAATAAGACTATAATAGAGCATCATAGATTGATTAGAACAATACTTGTGCAGGCTGAAAAAGAAATGCTTGTAATATTCAATTCTGCATCTAAAGCAACACCGCCAAAATTGGAACATAAAGAAGCTAACCATTTTGAAATTGAAGATATAGAAAATATCCTTTTCTATTTGCAGAAAGAGCCTTTAAAATGGCAAGTAGCAATGCAATTACTAATTTTGACAGGTTGTAGGCGTGGTGAAATCATGGGCTTAAAATGGACTAAAATAGATTTCAAAAATAATCAAATCAAAATTGATACAAATTTGCTTTACGCCAAAGATAGGGGTATTTATGAAGATACGCCTAAAACAGAGCAATCAAAAAGGGTTATAAACATCCCAAGTGAATTAATAGACCTGCTAAGGGCTTACAAAAAGCAATATAACGAATACAAAATCTCTTTAGGTGATAAATGGCATAACACTAATTTTTTATTCACTCAAGAAAATGGAAATCCAATGCACCCTGATACATTAACGGATTACTGTAATGAGTTCGGCAAAAAATATAATAAGAAGATTAACATAGAAAATAAAGACAAAAAAGAGGCTGAAAAACTTAAACTATTACCGCATCTGAATCCACATGCCTTTAGACATACACAAGCAAGTTTATTAATCTTTGCAGGGAAAGACATATCGACAATAAGTAAAAGATTAGGACACGCAAAACAAAGCACGACAACGGATATTTATAGTCATTTAATGGAAAAAGCAGATGAAACAGCTTCAGATGCTCTTGCTGATTTGTTCTTACGCCCAAAAAATACAGAGCAGAAAACTATAAAAAATTAAGCCTTGTTGAATTATAGTTGAATTATTTGCCAATTTTGGCATTAAAAAAGAGCTTCGGCATATAGCTGAAACTCTTTATTGGTAATGGTTGCGGGAGCTGGATTTGAACCAACGACCTTCGGGTTATGAGCCCGACGAGCTACCAGACTGCTCC
>CAZTVM010000023.1:17928-21164 GCA_964617065.1 uncultured Muribaculaceae bacterium | reverse complement strand
TTTTTGAAATGACAGGTTTCAGTACTTTTGTCAATATAAAATACAAATTAAAGGATTAAGTTAATGAATGCCAAAAATTTTCAAAAAGAAATGTTGGATTCTATTTTTAATTCAACATCGGAGTATTTGTATTTTAAAAATATTGAGGGAATATATCTGAAAGTTTCTAATACCACGGCTGTTCTGGCTGGTTGCGGTTCTCCTGATATGATGGAAGGTAAAAATGACTTTGAAATTTATTCAGATGAAATTGCTCAAACCTTTGTCGATGAAGATAATAAAGTTATATCTGAAAGAACTCCAATCTCAGGTGTCGCTTGGGTCGAACACCCAGTGAAAGGGAAAATATTTATTGAATCTGTAAAATCACCCGTTTTCGATAGCAATGGCTCATTAATAGGGATTTTTGGCGTATCTCGAGATATTACCGAAAGATGTATTTTGCATAAAAAGTTGAAAGAAAAAGAGAGTCAACTAAATACAATTATTAATAACATGCCTTATTCTATCTGGCTGAAAGACAAAGATGACAAATATGTGTTAGTAAACAAAGAATACGAAAATTTTTACGGAATAAAAAATAATGATATTCAATCTCAAAATGTTATGGCTACACTGGCTAGTAGTGGTTTGACAATGGACAATACCATTAGCGAACTTTCTAATACTGATATGCAAGTATTATCGACTTGCAACCCAATTACTAAAGAGTTCATAATGAAAATCAAAGGTGAAGACCGATATGTCAAAATAACCAAAACGCCGATAATTGATGCAAAAGGTAATACTTTAGGACTACTAGGTGTTTCTCATGATATAACAGAAAAAAAACTTGCACATCAAGCAGAAAAGCAAAGGGTTGAAGAAGAATTGCAACTGGCTAAAGCAATACAATTTTCGACATTACCAAGGGTTTTTCCGCCTTATCCTGAACGATGTGATTTTGATATTTACGCTTCTATGAAAACAGCTAAAGAAGTTGGTGGCGACTTTTATGATTTCTTTTTTATTGATGATGACCATTTAGCCTTTGTCATAGCTGATGTCTCCGGAAAAGGTATTCCTGCGGCTATGTTTATGATGACTGCTAAAACAATACTTAAAAACTTTGGTCAAACTAATATAGAGCCTGAATGCATTATGGAGCGAGCAAACAATACAATTTGTCAGAATAATGACAAAGGGTTTTTTATGACCGCAGCGTTAGGCGTCTTAAACTTAAAATCTGGTGAGTTGACCTACGTAAATGCAGGACATAATCCTCCTCTGATAAAAAAGTCATGTGCTGAATTTGAATACTTAAATATTCCGGTAAACATTGCTTTAGGTATTTTTGAAAATGTTAAATTTAAAAGTATAAAACTTAGGTTGCAGCCAACTGATACTATTTTTATGTACACTGACGGTGTTACTGAAGCTTTTAATACAAACGGTGAATTATATGGGGAAAATAGATTAAAAAATGTACTTGAAATAGAAAATATTGAACCTAAAAAATTAATTGAGGCTGTCACAAATTCTGTTGAACAACATTCATTGAATTGTGAGCAATCTGACGATATAACCATGTTGGCTTTGAGGTATCTCGGAACAGAAAACTTCATTAGAGAAATTCATGTACCTGCAGAAGTTTCAGAGTTGAAGCCTTTTATTGAATGGGTAGAAAAATTGTGTGATAAATGCGACATTCCGAATGATAAAAAATCAAAATTACTAATTTCAGCAGAAGAAATATTTGTAAATATAGCATACTATGCTTATCCTCAACATTCAAAAGAAAAAATTCAAGAAACAACAATATCCTTTAAATTCATAAAATATTTGAAAGAAATAAGTATAACTTTCACTGACGCTGGTATTCAATATAACCCTCTAGAAAATGAGGAACCCGATATTACTCAAAATCTTGAGGAAAGAGTACCCGGCGGATTAGGTATTTTAATGGTGAAAAAAATGATGAATTCTGTCGAATATGATTATCAAAATAAAAAAAATATTTTGACAATAACTATTTTGATTTAAAAAAAAAGCTGTCGTAGACAGCTTTAATAAACGTATTAGTATAGAAATTTTTATTAGTTGCGACCTGCTAAGTAAGTTCTTGCTTGTCCTCTAGCGTCCGCTGCGGCTCTTTGACCGCCTGCTATGTCATTATTGCCTTGGTTTACTGCTTGCGACGCATCATTATATCGACCGGTTGCATCTGCTTTTTCACGAAGTGCTTTTCCTGCATTCGTATCAGCTACATTAGCTTTTTCTATTGCTTCATCAGCTTCTGTTTTTAATTTATCAGCTTCGTCCTCAAGTCCTTTTTGTGTGGCTTTTAAATTTTCTAATGTTTTTTCTGCTTCTTCTTTTTCTTGTTTAGCTTTTTGTTCATCCTCTTTAGCTTTTTCATAATCTTTTTGAGCTTCAGTTAAATCTTTCTTTTTATCTTTAGCTTCTTGTACGGCTTTATCAGCTTCTTGACGTTCTTTCTCTGCTTTATTTTCACTTTGTTCAGCTTGTTGCTCGCTTTCCTCAGCTTTTTGTTCAGCTTTATTAGCCTCTTGTTGTTTTTGTTGAACTTGTTGATTTCCACCTTGGTCACCACTTGATTGAGCTTCTTTAGCTTCTTGTTGTTTTTGTTCAGCCTGTTCATTATCATTATTTGCTTTTTGCTTGTCTCCCTGAGCTTTATTTTCAGCAGGGTTGACTTGTGACTGTTCGGTTTTTTGTTTTTGGTCAGCTTTTTTTGACTCTTGTGCTTCTTTATTTACGTCTTTAGCTTTATCATTCGTATTTTTTTCTGCTTCATTTACTTTTTTGTCAGCATCTTCACATTTTTTTGATTGCTCATTGATTGACGGCTGCATATCATTGGCTTGGTCTTGTTTCTCTTTTGACTCATCAAGCTTTTTATTGGCTTCCTCTGTAAATTCGTTTTTATCACCGATGTTCTTATCGTAATCGTCACTTGCTTTTTGTATATCATCAGCAGCTTGGTCTTTTTTTGGAGTATTCGCATCAACTGCTTCTTGACCCTTAGCAGCTTGTTCAATACCACCTTGCTCTTTACCGGTCAATTCTGAACGTTTTTGTCCTGCTTCACCTGACGAACCTTCTTTTATGCCGGCGTTATCAAATTCTTTTCCTACTTGAGCTGAATCGCCTGTATCTCCGCCACTTTCACTAGGTCCCTGTGCAGACGGCTTTGCGGTTTCGCTACCAGGTTTTGGAGTTTCTCCACTTGGTTT
>CAZTVM010000023.1:0-17828 GCA_964617065.1 uncultured Muribaculaceae bacterium | reverse complement strand
TCCTGTTTCACTTGGTTTTCCTGTTTCACTTGGTTTTCCTGTTTCACTTGGTTTTCCTGTTTCACTTGGTTTTTGAGCTTCAGAAGTTTTTTTATCATCACCACAACCACCTTTGTCGCCACCACCTTTGTCTCCGCCGCCGCCACCTTGTTGACCGCCACCTTGTCCTGACGGAATTTGTGGCATTTCACCACTGCTTTGAGGCGTTTCTTCTTCACTTGCGTCTTCGGCTTCGGCATCTTCGGTTGTTTCTTCTGTTTCTTCTGTTTCTTCTGAATTACCGGCTTGCTCGCCCTTTAAAGTGGATATCGCTGAATCCATTTCTTCTAATTTTGATTTATCTTCTTTGCCTGCGTCAACTTTTGCTTGCAATGCGACCTTTGCGGATTCCAGTTTTTCTAACATTACTTTCTTTTCTTCATCAGTCAGCTCTGCCCCGGTGTCAGGATTTTTCCCTTCTTTTGCTGCACTGATAATTTTGTTTACATCTGCAGTGCTCCAATCAGTTTTGGCTTTCTCATTAGTTGTAGAATTATCTGTATTTGTCCCTGTAGCTCCATTTGAGCTAGTTTGATTTGAATTTGTTGATGAACTCGCATTTTGGCTTGTAGTACCTGTATTTTGGTTTGTTGCGTTTGTACTTATTCCATTGTTCTGGGGTTGTGCGCTATTCTCGCTTTTATCAGCCTTTTTGTTCAAAAATTTGTCCATAAATTTTGAAACTAAACCTTTTTGATTTTGATTTTTAGCAGCTTTGTCTGCATCACCATACAACAATTTATTAGTCAAATCTTGTGCAGAGGTTTTATCTCCCATTTTTAATATTGGATTATCGCCGCTATTCTCACTATTCGCTGCAAATGATGCCGCTGTATTTTTACCAAACGCTGTCACTGATGAATTATTAAAAATATTCTTGTTTTGTGACACATTTACTTTTGAATTAATACTCATTCTACTCTCCGATTTAACTTGTACGCACTTTTGACATTTTTACAAAATGAACAAAACTAATACGTGTAAAGTTCTACTCTTTTTCGCTATTTAAAAATACCCCAGTCAAAATTCATGTCTTCTATACTATTAATCTACTTTGTAGATTTCGAGTGATGATTATATCTCTCTTGTTTATATAAAAACTATACTCTTTTAAAAATTGCTTTTTGAAATAATTTTAGTTAACATTCCGTAACATTATTACATTGCAAGTTCAATAAGTAAGTACAGTACCTGAGAGTATAATGAACAAAGAAAAAATGCTCAAAATCACCAAAAAGATATTTTAAATATTCAAAATCAAATAGTTACAGAACGTTCAAGCTGCATGCGTTTTGGTAAGGACAATACTTACAAGTTCTTTCACCATTTTTGGGATTAGCCTGAAAATCTAAATTCAATATTTTTTCATGCGCATTTTTCAGTTTTGTTACGATAATTTTTGTATCTTCTTCTGTTAGTTTAGTGCGAAAACTTTTTTCATGTTCTTCCACAAAAAGCAGACCTACTTCAGCTATTTCAACATTCCCATGTGATTTCTGGAATGCAACTTGGTAAAAACGTAACTGGTTTAAATATTTTTCGTAATCACCATCATCAGATATTTGTTTTGGTGTTTTAGCTGTGCCTGTTTTATAATCATACAAAGAATAAGAGCCATCAATGTTTTTTTGTATTCTATCAATTTTGCCCTTTATGGGAATTCCCTCAATCAAAATGTCATCAAAAGACCATTCTGTATTGCAAATATTACTCAAATTATCATTTATAAAATGAGGATAGTATTTTTGAATGGATTTTATACCACGTTCGTGTAACTCGTCACGCTTCATTTTTGAAGAAATCATGACTTTGTCGAGTTCGTCTTTAAATAGCAATTGCGTTTTTTCAAGTGAAAGTGTTTCACCTGTCTCATTTTTAATTTTGACAATTTTTTCAAGCACAGAATGAAAAGCTGTTCCATAATTAGGCGTATCCCAGTTTGAGGTTTTAACATTAATTTTTAAAATTCGAGAATATAAAAATTGTCTAGGACAGCTGATATAAGTATCTAGAGAGGTAGGGCTAAATTGAAAACTATTTACGCATTCTTGCAGCTCGTGCTGAAATTCAACGTCGTAGTCTTTAGATTTTTTTTCAAATGATTTCGCAATTTCACTCAAATAACTTTCAGAAGTAAGATTGAAGTAGTGTTTTTCAAAATCAAAATCAGGAACAGCAGCGAAATATCCAACTAGTTCTTGCGGTTTACCGTTTTCAGCAAGAGAACATGAAAGAGTCAGTGAATGTTTGGCTCTAGTGACGCCGACGTATAAAATTTTTAGTTCTTCTGCTTTTTGAGTTTGTTCACGTTCTTCTTTTTCTCTAAAATCTCGTTTTATCAACTGAAAATCACTTTTCAGAGTTTTTTGACAACGACTTTTCGTTAAGTTTGGCATATAAACATACTCAAACTCACACCCTTTTGAACCGTGTAATGTCAATAATTGCACTGCATTTTTAGTTTGTGTGTCTTTACTTATCAAAATAGGAATGTCACCTTCGAATGCAGCGCTGAGATAAGTTACAAAATCATTTAATGTTATTGACGGATTAATTTGCTCTTGAAAATCAGCTTCATCAATTAACGCTTTCAGCCCTAAGATATTATCTGATTTGCAAATCGGATTGTTCAGATAATAAGACAAAATTCCTGTTCTGTTAATGATTTCCACTAAAATTGTCTTCAAATTTTCGTTCGCTTTTATTCCGCACAAATAATTAAAAGTATCTAAAAATTTCTTTATTTTTTCAGGCTCTTTCCACTCATAATTAATGTTATTTTGCATATTTGTCAGAAAATCTTCATGATTAAGCCGATTTTTTTCAAGCAAAAATACATAATCAGATTTGTTAAAATTGAATGGTTCAGCTTGCAACATAAAAAATAATTTGTCAGAATACAACCGATTATTTACTAATACTTGCATGTAAAAATAAGTCAAAAGAGTAGACATAACAGCAAAAATTGAACGACCTTTTTCTATTTGATACGGAATATTTCGAGCATTAAACATTTCAGCGAATTTATCCAAATCAGCGTTTTTCGCTGACAAAACAGCTATTTCCGAATATAATTTTTCACCTGCTTCACCTGTAGGACAATGCTCAGAGTCTATCAAGTCAGCAATCTCATCAACAATAAAATTATATTCTTGTAAATTTTCGTCAAAACTACAAAGCCTAACTTTAGAAGCTTTATCAACTAAGTTAGGATTATTTGACGTTAATTTTTTGTCAATTTTGTATTGTACAAAATTAGGATTAACCTCTAATCTCGTTAAATCTTGTTCAATAAGCTTGTGACCTAAATCCAAAATAGGCTGCGTTGAACGGTAATTTTGAGTTAAGCAAATAACTTTTGTATCGGGGTATTTTTGCAAAAACTTTTCTAAATTATCAAGTCTCGCCCCCTGAAAACCATATATAATTTGGTCGTCGTCACCAACAACAAATAAATTGTTTAATTCATTATTATCTACTAACTCAAAAACTATTTTATTTTGTAATTCACTTGTATCTTGGTACTCATCTACTAGAAAATGCGTATATTTTTTAGAAACATCTACTATAAAAGCTTGGTCATTCGCAAAATTTTCTAAAACTAAATTTATCATGTCATTAAAATCTATAAAGCCTTTTGAAAACATTTTTTGTGAATACAATTCATATATTTCCCAAAGTTCTTTAGATTTGCCAATTTTTGTAATAAGCGCTTCAATTTCACGTTTTCTTGTAACATCGGGTTTCCCTTCTTGAAGCTTTTGTTCATGCAAATCTTGCAATTCTTCTAATTTTGGAATGAATTTTGTCTCAATATCGTTTAAATAAATTTCTTTTTGTGTTTGATGCTTTTTTAGTTCGTTGATACTTTTATAAAGCGTATCGATTTCTCCATAAGCATTTCCCCATTTATCACGATAAAATTTCGGTTTAAAGACATCAATTATTTGTTTTATAAAATCTTTCGCAATAGTTTCAGTTATAATTTTTACATTTTGCGGAAGATTAAATTTTTCAGGATAATTTTTTATCAGTTCGCTGCAAAAACCATGGAAAGTATTGACTGTAATCGCAGAAGCCCAATTGCCACAATCTTTTACCAGCCTTTTTTTCATCTCTTTTGCCGCTGCAACTGAAAAAGTTAAGCACAACACTTTTTCAGGCAAAACATTCTTCGCAAGCATATTTTTAATTCGCTCAATTAAAACGAAGGTTTTTCCTGTCCCTGGACCGGCTAAAACCATCAATTTACCGTCTATAGTTTCTATACACTCTTTTTGAGATGCATTTACAGTCTTTTTTGTCACACTTGCTTGCATTTTCTTCCTCTTACTAACTATTAATAAGTCTATTATACAAGATTTTTAACTTTATTAGCAATGTTATTATGCAAGCACTCTTATATTAACTTTTAAGCTACAAAGACCCAATTAATGAGCTTATAATATTTTTTGATGACGACAAATGATTTCCGAATAATGCAATATTTGTAGACATTTGAATTTGCAATTTTACTTTATCTGCCAACGCTTTTGCGTAATCTGTATCTACAATACTCGAATGAGCAGCTTCGAGATTTATTGCTGTAGTTTGCAAATTATCATAAATACTGCCTAATGTACCAATTTGAGTGCCGACTTCTGCTCTTTTTGATGTTATTGATGTACGCTGAGTATCAATCTGCGCAAGTGATGCTGCAGCTGTTTCTGCTGTACTCAGGTCAATCGTCTCAAGTTTTAACGTAGAAGGGTCATAACTCACGGCAGTAGTCGTTGTGTACCCAGTTGCAACCATTATGCTAATACTGTCTATTTGCTGTCCGTTATCGGTAACTAACAGTTGCTTGTCATTAAACTTAGCACTGTCAATCGTACGTTGAATTTCAGAATAAAGACTATCAACCTGCGTTTGCATTGCTGCTCTTTGTGAAGGCGAATAAATGTCGCTAGACGCCTTTGTTGCAATATCACGTATATCGAGCAACATTCCTTCTACTGTAAAAAGTGAACCTTCTGCTACAGAAAGAGCGCTATTCGCTGTCTGAATGCTTTGTGCCGTGACATTTGCTGAACGTATCTGACTTTCTATACCTTTGCTGATAACTAAGCCGGCGGCATCATCTGACGCAGTGTAGATACGATAGCCTGACGCTAAGCTCTTAGTTAACTTATTTTGAGCTGACACCAACTTATTCAAATAATGATTAGACACGAGTGACGACACATCCGTATTTATTGAAATCATAATAAACAACCAATTTTAAATATAACTTATCTTATTATAAACAATCACTATGCTTTTTTCAATATATTGTGAATATTTGTAACCTATTGCGTGTAGCAATAACATTTTTGTATTAGCCGAAAAGAGCAATAAAAAATACATACACACTTAATAAAATATAAATAAGAATTTAAAGCAGGATGTAAAATGCGTACGATGAAATTTTTATTTTTAATATTATTATTTTTTGTAATTAATCAACTACCGGCGTATTGCGCAATTAGTGGTGGCGTTGAAAAAAGTGGATACGACAACTCAAGCAAAGTTTTTGACGCAAAAACAAAAGAACCGATAAAAAATGCAAAAATTTCAATTCCACAGTTAAAATATTCGACTCGTACAGATGACGATGGAAAATTTTACCTTGATGCTCAAATTCAAGGTACAAATATAATGTCAGTTGAAAAAGACGGCTATCGACCTTTTTCACTAACGCTTGATGAAAAACCAATAAGACCGCTTACTATCGGCATTGAAAAAACTTCACCAAAAGATATTATCCTCGACAAAGATTTGATACACTTAGGCGACAACAACTTTTCGCCTAATTCTGCAAATGCAAATGAGTTCAGACTTAGTGCAATGGGGTCTTATTACAATAAAATTTTTCCGATTAAAACTTTATCGCCTAATGAAACTGCATATTTTATAATAGGCTCAATAATAGGTATTGACACCCAGCTTGCGCAACAGCTCGGTCAATCACAAGCCAAAAGTGCGTACAGTTCTCCTCCTGAAATCTATTTTAATGGACAAAAAATAGCAGAAATAAAAGCAAATGGCGATGGACAAAAAATTCGTTTACCAAATTCTTTAATTTCGCAGACACAATTGAATGAAATAACAATCAAAACAGGGAAAAATCTTTTTCAGTATGCGTATACAGATTATGATGATATCGAGTTGATGAATTTATTTATTGAGGTAGAGTAATTTACTTTACAGTTTTAGCGTATTTTAAAAGCTTGTGAGCTGCAAAAACACCCAACCCCATTGTTGTTGCAAGCATCGCAGCTGTTGTCAGCACAACATTGCAATTCTTTTGTCTTATCAGCGCTTCTTCCTCTGGTTTTATTACTGTCACTATTCCGAAAACTTTTTTCATTTTGTAATCTTTAGGAATATCTTTCGTATAATAAGACCCGACAGGATAATTATTCTTATTTTGTTTAAATACATTTTTTTGGTACTCGTTTACTAACGTATACAAATTAATATATTCTCCATTTTTACTATCGTAGTATGCGTTTGGTAAATATAAAAGATAAGTTCCATCAGGCGTTTTTCGCTTTTTATTAGACCAATCAATAGTTTTGTCAGAAAATCTTAAAAATTCTTTTTCATAAAAAGAAAGTTTTATAGAGTCAGACTCGAGAAAATCACCCTCATTTCTTGCAAAATTAGGATGCCAAATACCTTTACTTTTAACATTCTCGTTTCGTAAATTGGAGATCACAACTAATCCAATGTTACGTTCACTAACATTAGTTACTCGCATATAAAACACCTTCAAACCTCTATTATTATAACGCATGTTTGAATTAAATACCAGTGTTTTATCAAAAATTAATTTTTAATCATTTAATTTCAAATTGCGATAGTATGGATTAGTTTTTATAGAATAACCTATCAGGCTGTTAGTGTTATCAGCATCATGATAAAGATTTTCAAGGTGGTTAAGTCGACTTACTAATTCACAATTAGTTACAGCTATTTTGGGATTAAAAGCCTTTAATTCCATCCATACCTTCACTTCATTTGTCCAAGCTCGTAGTTCTTCTTCTTCGGTAGCTTTATTTAGTTGATGGGTAGCTTCGTGAGCGATTAACGCAGCTAAAGCCTCTTTCGGTGCTACTTTATTTTTAGTATTTATTAATATGTAACGTGTACCGTATTTATCGGACGCAACCAATGCGTGTACGTCAGAATACAATGGACTCAATACAGCTAATGAATAAAACATTACTTTCATTCTCTTTTTTGAAAGGTTATTGCCTTGAAGTATATCAATAGTGCCACTACTATAACTGTTTTCCAGTACTTCCAACGCTGATTTGATTTTTGCGTCACTTGTTATCTCATCATAATTTACAGGCAGCGATGGCTGGCAAGTAGAAGTAAGTATCAGGCTCAAAACTATTGTTATCAAAGTCTTTTTCATTTTAGTACACATACCTTAATTCGTATTATAATCTTACTATGTTACTCGACAAATTTATAAAAAACTTTAATAAAAAAAGGATATTATTTACAAATATTTACGTAATGCCAAAATATCCGTACACAGTGGGTTTTAAGTGGTTTTAGCTATTCCAAACAGTAGATTTTCCAAAATATTTAGGTCTTTTAAAGATGATTGCAGTTGTTTTTGAGCAGCGTTTATCAAAAAAACATCTTTTTTAATTTTGTATAATAAATTTTTGTTATCAAGACTTTGTTTTGCTGAATTTTGCAAATACTCTTGCATTGAGCAAATAAGATATTCTAGTGGCATTTCATTAACTTTCAAATATTCACAAAGATTTTGAGCAATTTGCGAACATTCAGAAATATCCAGTTCGGGGTAGTTTTGAAACAATTGTCTAACAATATCAAGATTGTAAATTTCATGCTCAAAAGAAGGCACATAAAAACACTGAGAACGTGATACAATCGTCGAAATCATATCTTCTTTATCACGAGTCAAAAAGATAAAAGTTACGTTTTGTGGTGGTTCTTCAATTGATTTCAAAAGCGCATTAGCAGCTTCATCTTGTAAAATATTTTGGCTTAGGGGTTGTGGATACCAGCTTTTCCCACTAGCGTTTTGTGGAAATTTAAATTTTAATGTTTCAAATGTTTTTAAAGATTTTTTTTGATGTTCGTTCAGTTCATCTAATGATGCAGCGCAAAGAATAAAAACTCTGTGATATTCTGAGGTGTTGACGATTAAATTTTTTACCATTCGACTTTGAGCAATTGAAATTACAGTTTTTGTTTCGTCGTCAGACGGTTTGTTATCCACATTTGTGATGGTCACTACTGCAGGGTGTTGATTTTCTCTTATCCAGTTGCAATTTAAACAACCACAATCATGTTCAGCGTTTTCGCTGCAATTCAAAATTCTCGCTAAACTTTGCGACAAAAAATACTGCGCAAGCGTATCTAATCCGTAAAATATAATAGATTGTGGCATTTTTCTATTATTATTTTGCAGCGCACTTTCGAAATAATCCGTTAAATATTTATATTTTTCTTTAAAGATTTCGTCAAATATCATTATTTCCTTCTAGTTCAACAAAGCTAATTCCAGAGCCATTTCAGGAGGATTTAGTTCTCCTGTTTTCATTTGTAATTCTGCCTTCGTCAAATCTTGCTTTAATTTTATTAAGTCTTTTAATTCAATATTTCTCAATTTTTCAAGTCTTAATTTGACCACGTATTCATGCAATTTCAATTTTTGTCCTATTTCGTAAGTATTCATTTTTTTAGAGTCAATTTTTATAGCTATTGTACTGCGCAAATTTGTTTGCAACGAAGAAAGAATAGCCAAACTATGCTGTTTTTCGTTTAATTTTTTAAATTCAGCAAGAGCCAGTGCTTTTTTGTTTTCTATGTACAAGTCCAAAAGTTTAAATATATCTTGCGTTTGAGTGCAAATGGATTTTATGTCGTTTGTTGAGATTTCTTTTTTAGGGTACTTAAACAGCTTTAACTTTTCAAGCTCACCGTCTAAATGTCGTAAATTCGCTCCGACACATTCAATCAGAGTTTTGATAGGATTATCCGCCAGTGTGATATCTTTATTTTTACACTGTTTTTTAATCCAATTTACGAGTTCTTTGTCATATGTTCGATACTGTGGAAATTCCTCAACTAAAGCTGATTTCACGATTGTTTTGTATATCTTTCGTCTTGTGTCAATTTTTTTATTTTCATCTCGAGGAATTTGACAATTAAAAATAATGTGGACATTTTCTGATAAATTCCCTAAAATTTCTTCAATTTGTTTTAAATTTCTGTCTGTAAAATCGAATTTTTCCTTTGTGTTCAAAAAATATTTTTCACAATTAATCAAAATCAGCATGTTGCCAAACATAAAAGGTTGAGTTGAAATAACTTCAATCAACGTTTCAGGCGCTGGATTGTTAAAAACTTTGTAACTCATTGCCTGAAATTGAGGATTAATAAGTTTTTTGCGCAAAGTTTTAATCCTGTTTTCAATATTAAATTCTTCCTGTCCCCAAAATAGATATGAAGCCATATAACCTCTAATTATCTAATAATAAGCAAGCGCCAACTATGCCTGCATTGTTCCCCAGCTCAGCAGGTAATATTTGAACTGCGTCAGCTGATATTTTCATCGCTCTTTGTTCTACTGTCCGAATAATCGGTTCAAATAAAATATCACCGGCATCAGCAACTCCGCCGCCAATAACAATTTTTTCAGGATTTAAAAGGTTGACCACGGAAGCTAAGCCAACTCCAATGTATTCTCCCATTATTTCAAAAATACGTTTAGCTACTGCGTCACCTTGTTTAGCGGCTTCTGCTACAATAAATGGTGTGATTTTAGGATTAGCCATTTCTCTAAATTTAGTGGACTTGCCACCTGCAATATATTTTTCAGCCATAGCAACAATAGAAGGACCTGATGCAAATGCTTCAAAACAGCCTGTATCGCCGCAACCGCAAATTGGTCCATCATGAATTTGCATTTTTAAATGACCGATTTCACCTGCTGCGTTACTCGCACCACGTACTAGCTTGCCATTGACTATAATTCCTGAGCCAATACCTGTACCAACAGTGATACAAATCAAATTTTCACAACCACGACCTGCGCCGTATTTTAGCTCTCCTAACGCTGCACAACGGACATCATTGTCAACTTTTGTCGGTATTCCGAATTCATCTTCTATTATCGTCGAAATAGGTACATTCACCCAGCCGGGAATATTAGGTAATGAAAGCACAATGCCTTTTTTATAATCAATTTGCCCAGGGAAGCCAAAACCGATACCTTCTATATCTTTTAGTTTTATTTTAGAGTCTGCCAATAAATCTTTAATAGCTTGTTTTATGTTGCTTATTGTGTATTCATAGCCCATTTCAGCACGTGTATTAACGGTATTTGAAAACTCAATTTTTCCTGAATTATCAACAATTGCAATTTTTACGTTTGTTCCACCAACGTCAACACCTATTCTGTACTTTTTCATGCCATAACTCCTTTAGAATATAGCATTATGTTAGCATAAAAGCAGTTGTTATGTAAAATTTTATTAATTTTATTGCAAAAAAAAGCATTTTTTTCTTAAATTTTAACTTTATTTTACTTGAGGGATATCTAATGGAGTTTTCAGCGTTTAGTTAAACGTTGAAAGAGAAAGAGGTAAATCATGTGCAGACTGACTCGTCGTTTATTTAGAAGAACCAGAACATGCGCCCAACCACAATCGGTTGCAACAAAGCCAAGTCAGACTACAAAACCATCAGCTGCCTGTGGAGCAGGTATTAGTAAACCGCCATCAGCGACAACTGCTCAACAATCTGTGCCTATTGCCCCTCAACCAGATAATAACGGAGACACTTTTACTCAAGTTTCTTCTAAGCCGACTGATTCTGCAAATGCGACGGAAGCTGCAGAATCAAAAAACAATAAACAATGTTCACCGGAAGGTGCGATGCTAGAAACACTAATGGGTGACGATAAAAAGATAAGAGATACCGCTATTGCAGAAGGACGGAGTCAAGGTTCAAAAGACGGCAGAACAATTGGTGGCAGTACAGGATTATTTAGAGGTATGCGAGCAAATATCGGTGCTAGTCGTGGTATGCAAAAAGGTGCGGCACAAGGTGCAAAAACAGCAGGTTTTTTAATTGCAGCCAAAAACCTTGTTAAAAACCCTAGTTCAGCTGATTTAAGTAATTTGCCTCAAAATTTAAGAAATGAAATATCTGCTGCAATGAAAAAAGAAGGCGGTATGACAAGAGATGAGTCTATTGATTTCGCATCAAAAATAGTTGATTATGCGGATAATCAAGCTCAGAATTCACGACGACAAGCTTACGCAGAATACGGATTGCGAGCACCAGAAAGTAGTAATTCAAAAATATCAGAATTGAAAGAAGGTCTGCAAAAACTCAAAGAAACGCCAACTGCACAAATAGCAGCTATGACGAATAATTTAACACCTGAACAACTGAAAACTGCGACGCAAGAACTTGATGGGAAATCTCCTGTAGAAAAATTGAGTCTTCTTGCAGAAAAATATCCCCAAGTATTGCCTGATATGATGAATAGCGTAACTGAAAATTTTTTAAATGGAAATCTTCAAAATTCAAATGGCGCAGGCAAAGAATTTTTAAGCGATTTAATGAAAAACGGAAATGTCGAAAAGTTAGTTAATAGCTTCAAAAAAATGGCTGAAAACAACCCTGAAATAGCTAATAAGTTAGTCGAACAAGGAAAAGAATTTGTACAAAAACTAGTAAATAGCGACAAATTTGCTGAAGTTGCCACAAAAATAGCAGAAAAGGCGCCTGAAGTTATTGATAAAATAAATCAATTTAACCCAAAAATTTTGCCAATGATTTTGGAGGGTGCCGCTAGTAAAATTAGCGATATGACAAAAAATATGTCGGCAAAGGAACTTGATGAAAAAATCGGCAAGCCGTTTCAAAGTCTTTTAGGTGGCGTTGGAAATTCATCTTTGGCTAGTTCGTTTAAGCCGGTTTTAGATAAATTAGCTGCAGAATCAAATACCAAAGACGCTTTTGCCGGGCTTAAAACGGCAATACAAGAATTGCAAGCAAAAATTATATCAAACAGAGCTTCTGAGTTCGCAAGTTCTGCTTTAGATAAAATCGGTTCATTGAGTGGAAATATTTTTGCCAGCAGAAAGTAAGCTATTTATGCGATATTGTTGGAATAGCTGACAAAAGTTCTTTCGTGTATTCATGCTGTGGGCGAGAAAAAATTTCGTCTGTTAAATTAACCTCTACTACTTCGCCCATATACATTACAGCAACTCTTGTTGAAATATGTCTAATGACACTTAAATCATGGGAGATAAAAATCATAGTCAAACCGAGTTTTTCTTTTAATTCCAGCAATAAATTAATTATTTGAGCCTGAATACTTACATCTAGAGCACTGACAGGTTCGTCAGCTACAATAAATTCAGGTTTTAAAACGAGGGCTCTTGCGATGGCTATACGTTGGCGTTGACCACCTGAAAACTCGTGTGGATAGCGTTTTAAATCATTTTTTTGCAGACCTACAAGCTCAACTGTTTCTTCTAAAATATTATCGATATCTTTTTTAGGGTATTTATTAATAATTAAGGGTTCTTTTAGCGTTTCATATATCGTCATTTTAGGGTTAAGACTAGCGTATGGGTTTTGAAATACGATTTGCACTTTTGTCCGAAAATCTTTCAACTCAGATTTTTTAAGTTCAAAAATATTTTTAGAGTGAAAAAAAATTTTTCCTTCAGTCGGTTCTTCGAGGTTTAAAATGCAACGTCCTAATGTCGTTTTTCCACAACCTGATTCTCCTGCTATTCCTAGAATTTCGCCTTTTTTAACGAATAAATTAACATTTTTCAGCGCATTATTGTAGCCTGTAGGCTTGTTGAAAAAACCACTGTAAACCGGAAATTTTTTCGTTAAGTTTTCTATCTCTAAAATTTTTTCCATTATTTAATTATACTATATTTTTATGTAAAGTCATGCGCTAACTCGTTACATGTAGAACTAGTTGTGCGACATAGAGGGAAGTGCAATTTGTTTATGTTTATATTAAACTTGTTGTAAAGGAAGGTGTGAAATGGCTAAAAAACCAATAGTAGCAATTGTAGGCAGACCTAATGTCGGCAAGTCCACATTTGTAAATCGTTTAATAGGTAATCGTTCGTCAATCGTCGACGATATGCCGGGAGTTACTCGTGACAGAATTTATTTTGATGTTGAGTGGCAAACCAAGGCATTTACTGTAATTGATACCGGCGGAATTATACCTAATGACGAAGACGAATTAATGGCGAATATTTTTGCGCAAGCACAAATTGCATGTGCAGAAGCCGATAAAATCGTTTTTTTAGTTGACGGAAAAACAGGATTAAACCCTGTGGACTACGACATTGCAAATATTCTTAGAAGAAGCGAAAAGCCGGTGTATTTAGCGGTTAATAAAATTGATTCACCTTCGCATGTCGATATGGCGAGTGAGTTTTATGCACTTTCATTGGGCGATTTATACCCTCTTTCCGCATTGCATGGTTGTGGTGGAGTAGGCGATTTGCTTGATAAAATAGTTGAAGATTTTGAATACGAAAAAGTAGTTGAGGACGAGCGTATTAAATTAGCGATTGTAGGTAAACCAAATGCAGGAAAATCATCAATTGTAAACGCTTTGCTCAATGAAGACAGAGTTATTGTCAGCGACATTTCAGGTACAACTCGTGATAGTATTGACTCAAAAGTTGTCTGCGACGGACAAGAATTTATTTTAGTAGACACTGCAGGAATAAGAAAAAAGGCTAAAGTTGATTGGGGTGTTGAAAAATTCGCTGTTGACAGAGCTATCCGTGCTATACGTGATGCAGATATCGCAGTTTTGGTCATAGACGCAACGGAAGGACTTACCGACCAAGATAAAAAAATAGCTAATTTAATTGAAGAAGCCGGAAAAGGTATGATTTTGGCTGTGAATAAGTGGGATATTGTTGAAGACAAAAATTCTAATTCAGTTTCAAAATTTGAAAAAGAAATTGAAAATGATGCGCCGTTTTTGAATTTTGTGCCTAAAATTTTCATCAGCGCCAAAACTAAACAGCGGTTAGACAGTATTTTTAAAGAGGCAAATATTGTTTATGAACAATGCAACAAAAAAATATCCACTAGTTTGTTGAACAAAGTTGTTTCAGAAGCGTATTCTTTAAATCCTCCAACCTCAATAAAAGGCAAAATGTTGAGAGTATATTACACCACACAAATCAAGTGCGCACCTCCTTCTTTTGTCATATTTATAAACAATGAAAATTTGTTCAAAGACAATTATAAGAGATACTTAGAAAACAAATTCCGAGATGCGTTCGGATTTTTTGGAACTCCGATAAGACTTTCTGTCAGAGAGAAAAAAGTTAAAGAAAAATAATTTTTTATTAAACAAGATGAAGTGAGAAAAAAGATGGAAATTTTACTAAAATTGATTACGGTATTTTTTGTATCATACATTGTCGGCTCGATACCTACAGGTTATTTGATTGTAAAAATTGCCAAAAATGAAGATATCAGGAATATCGGCAGCGGTTCTACAGGTGCTACGAATGTAAAGCGAGTTATGGGTAAAAAATGGTTTTTTATCGTCATGCTGTTAGATGCGTTTAAAGGTGCGTTGCCAGTAATTTTGAGTGAATACTTTATCGGCACTCAAATATATTTTGGAATAGCGCCTGTGCTAGCAGCTATTGGTGTAATTTTGGGACACAGCAAATCTATTTTTCTCGGGTTTACCGGCGGAAAATCTGTTGCGTCCGGAGTCGGTACAATAATAGCGTTGAGTTGGCAAGTCGGACTTCTAATAGCTTTAATTTGGGGAATAACAACTTATTTCTCGAGATACGTTTCAGTCGGTTCGATTATAGCACTTGTTATTTCGCCGATTTTGATGTTCAGTTTTAATAAGCCCTACGCTTATGTCGGGTATTGCGTAGTTGGAGCTGTTTATATAATCTATTTGCACAGAGAAAATATAAGACGTTTGATTAATGGTGAAGAAAGCAAAGTGAGATAACAAAATGAGCTATAATAAAGGTATAGAGTTCATACCAAAGATAAAAGTCACAGATAAAAAGTCGTTGGCGCTCGTCTACACTCCTGGCGTGAGTGAGGCTTGTCTGAAAATAAAAGATGACGTTGAATGTTCATACGATTACACCAATAGAGAAAATACTGTCGGTGTTTTTGCTTACGAATATGAAAAAGCATTGCAAAGATGTTTGTTTTTAAAGAGTTCTATCAATGTCGACGCTTATCCGTTCGAAATTCCACAAGTTAATTCTGAAAAATTAAAATTTATTATCGAAAATTTGGAGCCATCTTTCGGTGCTTTCGATTTGTCTATTATTGCAGAAGACGTAAAAGAAACTGAATTTTCTGTAAAAATACCTGTTTTGAAAGGTTATACAGGAAATTTACAAAAGTTTTTTCTTTGCGTTTCAAAAAACATATTGTTGAATGATTTGAGTTTATTGCAGGGGAGTGTAAAAGAGCAATCTTTAACACTCAGAAAAATGGCAGGTGGTGTAATAGAAACTAAATTGACTGAAAACGAACAAAAAAAACCTGTCGCAATAATTTCTGATGGCTCAGCAGTTTTGGGGCTGGGCAATATAGGCGCTGAAGCAGGCATGCCGGTGATGGAAGGCAAGGCTGTTTTGTTCAAAACGTTGGGCGATGTCAGCGCAATGCCATTGTGCATTAAAACTCAAAAAAGTTCCGAAATTATTGAATTAGTGCAACTTTCGAAAAAATCCTTCAGCGGTATAAACTTAGAGGATATTTGTGCGCCAAAGTGTTTTGAAGTTGAAAATGAATTGATAAAAACCATTGATATTCCAGTATTTCACGATGACCAGCATGGTACAGCGATAGTGATTTTAGCGGCATTACTGAACGCTTTAAGTTTAGTTGCAAAAGAATTAAATACCGTAAAAATCGTATTTTCCGGTGCAGGAGCAGCCGCTTGTGCAGTCGCTAAATTATTACTTAAAGCAGGTGTTGAAAATATTACAATGACTGATATTGATGGGATTGTTTATAAGGGTAGAAAAAGTAATTCAGAAGCATTAGAACAAATGGCTGAAAAAACTAATTTAGTGAAACAGTCAGGGGATTTGAGCGATGCTATAGAAGGTGCTGATGTTTTTATCGGACTTTCAGCCGCTAACGTGATGAAACAGGAATATATCGCAAAAATGAACAAAAAGCCGATAGTATTTGCATTGGCTAATCCAATCCCAGAGATTATGCCTGACAAAGCAAATGAAGCAGGCGCATACATCGTTGCAACAGGCAGAAGCGATTTTTGTAATCAAGTCAATAATTCGTTGGTATTCCCAGGTTTGTTCAAAGGGCTGCTTCAATATGATATAAAAAAAGTTACAGACGAATTAAAAATTGATTGTGCATGCGCAATTGCAGCACTTGTTCAAGAAAACCAATTATCAACTGATTACATAATCGTTGACGCTCTTAGTCCCTTAGCGCCTGATGCTATAGTAAGTGCGTGTAAAAATTTTAGTAACTAGTGAAAATTTATTAAAAATGCTCAATTTTTTATATAAATTTAGTTCAGTCGAAGTTGTTTTTTTGTGAATTTCATGTTTTTTAAATTTTTTTTGATATAATGTAAGTATGAAAAAAGTTTTAGTATTAGTATTGGTGAGTATAATTTTTATGGGAGTTGCAGAGGCTGCGAAAAGTGGCAGTTACACTGAAATAACTCAACCTGTAAAGATAACGAAGCCTGTCGTCGAACGGCCTTGGCGGAATGATTTGCGCAGCTTATTTCTCAGCAATCAAGCAAACATAATGTCTATCAATTTGCGTACTTTTTGGGGCATAGACACTGATAAAAACGGTATAATTGATATAGAACGTGGTGAAATTCCCAGTAATTTTATAGTAGCAGCTGAGGCACTGCCTGAGCTAAAGAATAGTGGTGTAAATGCGGTGCATCTTTTGCCGATTACACCTGTCGGAAAAGTAAAAGCGCTGGGAACTGCAGGTTCGCTCTATGCTTTAGATGGTTTTGACAGACTTAATTCGCAGTTAGTCGATAAAAATAGTACTCTTAGCGCTACTGAGCAGGCTCGATATTTTATTTCCGAATGTCACAAATTGAATATTCGTGTAATCGTTGATATACCTAGTTGTGGTTCTTACGATTATTATTTAAAAAATCCTAATTTGTTTGAAAAAGATAAAAATGGTCAGCCAATAATTCCTGCAGATTGGACAGATGTAAGATTATTTAAAGCTAAAAATGCTAATGGTTCATTGAATGAAGAATTGTATAATTTACATAAAGATTATATAGATATGGTAATGGAATTGGGTGCAGATGGTTTGCGAGCTGATGTCGCAACGATAAAACCTTTTGAATTTTGGCAAAGACTGATTTCTTATACAAGAGCTAAAGACCCACAATTCTTATTTTTAGCGGAAGCCTCAGATAGTTGGACAGAACCGCCGACACCTGCTGCTTGTTTTACGCCATACAACAAGCTACTAGATGCTGGATTTGACGGCTATTATGGTAGTTATTTTAAATTTAAAGATTTGACTAATTCCTCTCAATTCGCTGATATTGTTAATTTTAATATTCAACTAAACAAAAAGTATAATCATAAAAAAACTTCCATAAGTAGTTTTATGACTCACGACGAGCAAAGTCCCGTTTTAATCGGTGGCGCAGCGTATGCTCAAATGCTTATCTGGCTAAATGCTGTTTTGCC
>CAZTVM010000022.1:1769-21570 GCA_964617065.1 uncultured Muribaculaceae bacterium | reverse complement strand
TATTTGTCCATAATTATCTCAATTACAATTTTATTATTGGTTATTTTTGAGACAGGGAAGTTGGAATTGTACCCATTTGCGATTGCGCTCGGCTCTATAGGGTCTTTTTTAGCCGTCCTGTTTAATGGTCATCAACCTTATATTGCGAACATAGCTTCGACTATATTTTGTTTTACTTATACGTCTTTGCCTTGTTATATGTTGCTAATTAGAGAATTCGACATGAGCCATTACAAACTTGAAGGATTACCGTTCAACTCAGGTTTTTATTTTCTTTTCTTTACGTTTTTTGTCGTTTTGTTTACTGATGTTGGCGCATATTATATAGGCAGCCGTTACGGAAAAAGGAAATTGGCGCCTGTAGTCAGCCCTAAAAAAACAATCGAAGGCGCTGTCGGTGGTAGTGTTTTGGCTATAATTGTTGCCCTACTTTGGGGCAGTATTATGCACTTACCGTGGTACCATTCTTTATTTTTAGGTATATTGATTACTGTTTTTGCTCAACTGGGTGACTTATGTGAATCGCTTATAAAACGAGATGCTTGCGTTAAAGATTCAGGTAATGCACTCGCCGGTCATGGCGGGTTTATGGATAGAACTGACAGTTATGCTTTTAGCATTCCAGTGACTTATTTTTACATATACTTTTTTGTATTGAATACTGATTGGTTTAGCAATTTTATTAACTGCCTCAGGGGGATAGCGCATGTTCTCTAGCTCTAGAAAAGATGAATTAATTAGTTATTTGAAAACATTAGGACTGGAAAGTAACGATATAGTTAAGGTAGATATAGGATTGACACACACATCTTATGTACATGACAAGAACTTACCCATTTTAGAAAGTTATGAACGCCTAGAGTTTTTGGGTGATGCGGTTTTGAAATTGATTGCAAGTGAGTATCTTTTCGACAAGTACAAAGATTACGACGAGGGGCGACTCACTAAAATACGTTCAATTATTATTAGTGATGCTTGTTTAGCTGATTTTGCGCAAAATATTAATCTTGAACAACATATTTTAGTTGGAAATATTGAATTTCGAGCTGATAAATCTTTGCCCTCATCGATAGCGGCATGCGCTTTTGAAGGACTTTTAGGAGCGTTGTATTTGACGACTGATATTTCTACTATAAAATCTTTTTTGCTAAAACAATTTGAAACAGTAGTTGACGATATAGACAAAAATACTATACATTACAACGCTAAAGCAATTTTACAGGAGTACACCCAATCTCAAAATAAAGATTTGCCGGAATACATAGTTAAAAATGAATTTGGACCGGAACATGACAAAGTGTTTGAGGTTGAAGTTTTATACAAAGGGAAAATTCTCGCAAGTGGAGAAGGTAAATCAAAAAAAGAAGCCCAACAAAGTGCAGCTGTTAGTGCATGTAAAAAATTGAGGATACTAAAATGATGGAAAAAATTATTGTTGCACCATCGATATTGTCAGCAGATTTTGCTAATTTGCAACGAGATATAGAAGCAGTAGAAAAAGCTGATTGGATACATATTGACGTTATGGATGGTCATTTCGTACCAAATATTACTATAGGTGCACCTACGGTGGAAGCGATAAGAAAAGTTACTAAAAAGCCTTTAGATGTGCATTTAATGATTGAAAATCCTGAAAATTATATCGATAGTTTTGCAAAAGCTGGCGCAAATATTATAACTTTTCACTATGAAGCGGCATTAGAAAGAACTGAACGTATAATTAAACAGATAAAATCTCACAGAATAAAAGCCGGAATTTCAATTAAGCCCAAAACTCACCCAGCTGCTCTTTTACCTTTTATTGATAAACTTGATATGATTTTAGTAATGACCGTTGAACCTGGTTTTGGGGGACAAAGTTTTTTAGAAAATTGCGCAAAAAAAATTGAATATATTAAACAATTAAATTCAAAAGTGATTGTTGAAGTTGATGGCGGTATAAATGCAGAAACGGCGAAAATTTGCAAAAAATACGGAGCAACTGCTTTAGTTGCAGGTAATTATATATACAAAAGTGAAAATATAAATGATGCAATTGCTTCTTTGCGTTAAAGTATAGTTCACATGTTATAATATTCTTGTGAGGTAAATATATAATGGCATCAGATGTTATAGCTGTAGTAGACTGCGATTCGTTTTTTGTATCTTGTGAACAACGTAAATGCTCTGAATTAAAAAACAAACCTGTTTGCGTTTTAGGCAACAACGACGGCTGCGTTATTGCTCGTTCAAGAGAAGCAAAAAAACTCGGCGTTAAAATGGGAATGCCTTTATTTATGGCTAAAAAAGAATTCCCTACGGTAATATACTTATCTTGCGACATGGAACTTTATATAACAATTTCTGCGATGATAATGAAACAATTACAGAGCTATACGCCAAACATTCAACAATATTCAATAGACGAAGCTTTTTTAAATTTATCAGGGCTAAAAAAAATGTACAAAATGGATTACGTAGAAATCGGACATTTTATCAGAAATGAAATAAAAGAAAAACTAGATATACCTGTAACCGTCGGGATTAGTAGCAGCAAGACACTTGCAAAGCTTGCCTGTCACCTCGTAAAAAAAGAAGGTGGAGTGTTTATGCTTGAAAAGTCGCATATTACGGAAGAATTAAAAAAAACAGAATTAGCCGCTATATGGGGATTAGGGAGAAAACTTGTTCCAACATTGAACGGATATGGCGTATTTACAGCTTACGAATTTGTTAACTTGTCTGACAATTTAACAAAAAAACTAATGGGGAAAAGAGGTTTTGAATTAAGAAAAGAATTGTTGGGAGAATGCGTTTACAGTGTTTGCGTAGAACATAAAGCACCAAAATCAATTCAAAAAACAAGTTCTTTTCCTATTTGTTCAAATGATAAAAATTATATTAAAAATGCTTTAAATTTACATATACATAGCGCATGTAAAAAATTACGTCAAGAAAATATAAATGGCGCTGGCATGAAATGCGAACTAGTCGGTGTCATGCTAAAAACTAAAGATTTTCATGTTTATTATGAAAAAAAGAAATTAGAAAAACCCACAAACTGGGAACTCGATGTCATTTCAGCAGCAAGCGAGCTGTTCGATTTAATTTACAATCCAAACTTTATTTATAGAAGTTGCGGAGTAGTACTTGATAATTTATTTGTAGAAGATAAAGCACAATTATCGTTTTTTGTGCCACCACAAACCGACATCAAAGGCGAAAGATTAGCGAGTTGTCTAGATAATCTTGAAAATAAATTTGGTAAAAACATTGTTAAAACAGGTTTTTTAAGTGAAAGGTAATATAAAAAAAGATTTACTTATTTACTTATAAATATTACCTCACTATAATTATGTAATAGGTTATGATTAAAGAGGAAAAAAAATGAAAAAACTAAGTTTTATTATATTTTTAGCAATTGCACTGTTTGTTGTTAATTCAATTATTTTTGATACAGCAAAAGCAAATGAGCCACAAGCAACAGCTTCAAATCGTACTATGCAAGCAAAAGTAAAAAGCAAGCGAGTAGTCGAAGGAACTCGTTTATACTTAAATTTGGTTGAACCTGTGTCAACACTGAATGGTGTGGCTGGTGATAGCTTTGATAGTTTTTTAGTGAAAGATTTAAAAATAGACGACTCTGTGATATTGCCGATGGGCACGATTTTACGAGGAACCATAAGCAAAATCAAACCCTCCGCCAGACTTTCACGTGGTGCTATTTTGTATGTTGATTTTGACCATATTGTCACGACAGAAGGACGACAATTGCCTGTCAAAGCGGCTCTTTGTACTATCGATAATTTGACCACTGATGGTGGTATCATAGCCGGTGGAAATTACGGTTACGCCTTGAAACAAAACTGGAAAAAATCAGGTGAAATAATTAAAAAATCTACTGATTGGGGCATCAACTCAGTCGGCGACATAGGTAACGGATATTTAAAATATGCTACGACACCTATCGCTGCTTTCGGTGGTACTCTTGGTGGTGGAGCTTACTTGATTGGTGATTCAGTTGCAGATTTATTCAAAAAAGGCGGCAATGTTCACCTCGATAAAAATGCAGGATTTTCAGTTATGCTACTTAAAGATTTAGATATTCCGGTTAATTATTAAATGACTAATCTTGAACAAGAAATTGCAAGAATTTTAATAGAAAAAAAAATAGTTTTATCGATAGCTGAATCTTGCACAGGCGGTCTTATCAGTTCAAGGTTGACTGATGTTTCAGGCAGCTCTGCTTACACAAAACAAAATTTTGTTACTTATTCTAACGAAGCGAAGCAGAAATATTTAGATGTAAAAAAAGAAACATTGGACAAATATGGCGCAGTAAGCGAAGAAACCGTAAAAGAAATGGTTTCAGGAATTTTAAAAAACACTGATGCTAACTTAGCACTGGCGATTTCAGGTATCGCAGGACCAAATAGTGACGAAACAAACAAGCCTGTTGGTCTGGTATATTTTTCAGTCGCAAACAAAAATACAACAGCTACAAAAAAATTTCTTGCTCAAAAAAAATATGAACGAACAAAAATGAAAAAATTGTTTAGCGATGAAGCGCTTAATTTTCTTTTAAAGTTTTTGAACAGCATGTATTAATTATTTAGTCTGTTAACTTTCCAAATAAATCGTATTCGTTTGCTGATGTAATCATAGCCTCTACTATATCAGTCGGAGTAAGTTTTTTCTTTGTACTAATATACAAAAATCCATCCACTTCCGGTGCGTCACGATACGTTCTAGCTATAACAACAGAGTTTTCTTCATCAATGGCTTCAACAAGCGCAGGGAATTTTTTACCGATAAGAGATTGATTTATATCTAAAGAAATTTGTTGTTGCAATTCCATAAGCAACTTCTTGCGTTTTTGTTTCGTTTTGTAATGCACATGGTTACTAAGTCTGTCAGCGCACGTATTTTTTTCCCGACAAAATTCAAAAACACCAAGCTTATCAAATTTCATATCTTTTACAAATTCATATAAATGATTAAATTGTTCCTCAGTCTCATTCGGATAGCCTACAATAAAAGTTGTTCTCAAAACGACATCAGGTATTTTAGCTCTAATTTTCTGAATTAATTTTCTATAATCAAAAGCAGGTCTCAGCATATTTTTCAAAACTGCAGAATGAGAGTGTTGCAAAGGCATATCAAGATATTTTACAACTTTTTCACAATCAGCAATAGTATCAAGCAACTCATCATCAATAAGCGATGGATAAGTATACATAATCCTTATCCAATCTAATTCTTCAATTTTGTTCAATGCTCTTAAAAGTTTGGATAATGAAGGTTTTTTGTAAATATCAATACCATAACTCGTAGTATCTTGAGCGATTAAAACTATTTCCGTAACACCTTTTTTGACGAGTGTTTTTGCTTCTTCTACAATATTTTCAATCGGCCGACTTGAATAATCACCACGCAATTGAGGGATAATACAATATCCACATTTGAAATTGCAACCATCAGCAATTTTCAAATACGCACTTGCGCCAACAGTAAGGAGCTGCCGTTCAGAGTTTTCAAGATATTTGTAAAAAGGGACATCTGACACAGTGCATAAAAATTCCTTTGATTTTTCAACATTTTTTACTACATCTACTAATTTATCTATGTCGCCAATACCAACAAAAGCAACACATTCAGGTATGGCTTTGTGCAGTTCGTTTTTATGTTTTTGTGCTAAACAGCCTGTAACAATTACTTTTTTGTTAAGTGCAACTAACTCCAAAATGGAGTCAACTGATTCTATTTCCGCATCATGGATAAAAGCACACGTATTGACAATAACTATTTCAGTTTCGTCAGTGTTGAGCGTAATTTCATAACCATTTTGGGCGAGCAAACCTAACATAAGCTCAGAATCTACGAGATTTTTGGCACAGCCGTGATTTACTAGAGCTATTTTCATCTTTGCACCTGATATTTATCAGAAAGTAATTCTTTTATCATTTTTACAGCATAAGTACCGTTTTGTTTTTGAAAAGCGAAAACATCGCCACCGAAAGTTTTTTTAACTTCCGTTATTCGTTTGTTCAACGCATTAAACGACAAATAATCGGCTTTTGTTATAACAGTAAACGCAGGTAAATCATTCGCTATAATCCACTCACGCATTTGTATATCATTTTTTTGAATTTCATGACGAGCATCTATAAATTGAATAAGCGATACAAGCGTATCACGGTTCAGCAAATAATTTTCGATATTCTTTTGCCATTGATTTTGCAACTCACGAGAAACAGAGCTGTAACCATAACCCGGCAAATCTGCAATAACAAATTTATTATCAAAATTAAATAAATTTATTAACTTTGTTTTCCCAGGTTTGCTGCTTGTAAGAGCTAGTTTATTGTGTCCGGCTAAAGTATTGATAAAAGTAGACTTACCGACATTTGAGCGTCCTATAAGAGCAAATTCTTTAAGACCAAAATTCGGGCAACCTTCCAATGTCGGAGAACTAATTATAAATTCTGCTTTTATCCCCATTTCTTTCTCTCTGCTTCCTTTTTTGTATTACAGTACGTAATAAATTATAAACTTTTTCGTTATTGTATACAGTAATTTGTGCGGACTTTTCGCTAAAATCAACACTTAACGGTACTTTTTTTGCAAAAATATTTGTTTCTACATGCAAAATCTGTATAACTCTATTGCGAATTATACTGAGCGGTTCTGAAAAAAATATCTCAAAAGTCTTAAATATATTCATTTCAATTTATGATAACTCAAAAAAAAAACTTTTTTAGCAATTATTAACGATTGTTGCAAAGATAAAACGTTAATTTCAATGTTCTCATTGAAAATATAAAAGATTTATAAATAAAATTGTGATTTTCTTAAATTTATTGTAAAATAAACTGGTGCAACACAATAGGGGGGAAGTGATGAGTTCTACGCTGTATTCAAATGATGACATAAAAAAAATTATAAAAGAAGACGACATTAAGTTTATTAAGCTGCAATTCGTTGACATTTTAGGATTTGTAAAAACGATGTCAATTCCTTCGCAGCATATTGAAAAAATACTGGAAAACGAAATGATGCTAGATGGCTCATCAATTAAAGGTTTCCGAAGTATTGAAACATCAGATATGTATTTTGTTCCTGACAAAAATACTTTTAAAATTATACCGGAACCAGGCGCTAAATCAGCACGTTTGATTTGTGACATTTACAATCCTGATATGACTCCGTTTCAAGGCTGCCCACGTTGCAACTTAAAAAGATTAATGAAAGAAGCTAAAGAATTAGGCTACACAATGAATTTAGGTCCTGAAGCCGAATTTTTCTTGTTTAAAAAAGACGAGAACGGCTACCCAATTACATCTCCTATCAACGATTTTGCAGGTTATTACGATGTTATGCCCGACGATTATTGCGAAAAAGTCAGAAATGATATTATTTTTGATTTGCAAGAATTAGGCTTTGATATTGAGGCGGCTCACCACGAAGTCGCCGGCGGTCAACACGAAATAGACTTCAAGTACGCTGACGTTTTAACTACAGCTGATAGAGTTGTTTCTTTTAGAGCAACAGTGAAAGCAGTTGCTGCTCGTCATGGGCTGCATGCCACTTTTATGCCTAAACCGCTATATGGCAAAGCCGGCTCAGGTATGCACTGCAACATCTCTCTTTTTAAAGATGGTAAAAACGCATTTTTAGACGAAAAAAAAGAAAATCAGTTGTCTGATATTGCATTGTATTCAATAGGTTCAATGCTCAAAAACGTCAAAAGTTTCACAGCTATTACTAATCCTACAGTAAATAGCTATAAACGTCTTGTACCAGGCTATGAAGCACCTGTTTATCTCGCTTGGGCGGTAGCTAACAGAAGCGCTTTAATCAGAGTGCCTGCGAAAAGAGGTAATGCTACCCGTGTAGAACTACGTTCGCCTGATCCTTCATGCAATCCTTATCTGGCTTTTGCTGTTTTATTAGAAACATGTTTGGATGGTATAAAAAATAAAATCGATCCACCTGACGCTGTTGACTCTAATATCTATAACCTGACATCTAAAGAACGCAAAAGACAAAAAATTGAATCACTCCCCGGAAGTTTGTATGATGCTTTACTGCTCATGGGCAAAAGCCCAGTCGTCAAAGCCGCTCTCGGTGAACATATTTTCAATGAATTTTTATCTACTAAGAAAAAAGAATGGGATTCTTTCAGAACCTACGTTACTCAGTGGGAAACTGATAAGTACTTGCAAAAATACTAATACGTGTAATAATTACATATAATATTATTAGCCACTCAATTAATAACATAAAGGTAAAGAAAATGAATAAGATATATTTTTTAGATGTAACCAATAGGGACGGAGTTCAAACTTCCAGATTGGGACTAGCTAAATTACAAAAAACTTTGATTAATATAATGTTGGATAATATGGGCATAAGTCAATCAGAGTTTGGTTTTCCTAATACTCAACACGAACTCAATTATTTGAACGGAAATATGGAGTTAGTCGAACGTGGCGTCATAAAAAAAACTAAACTTTCCGGCTGGATGCGAGCAATAAACAGTGATGTCGTTAAATCTTTTCAAAATGTCCCACAATTAAAATATTTGAATATGTCACAATCAACCTCTGACCAAATGATTAACGGCAAATATCTCGGCAAAAAAAATCGTACTGACATTGTCAATATCTCTGTAGAAGCCATTGAAACTGCTGTAAGATATGGCGCTGAGTCAATCGGAATTAATGCTGAAGACGCTTCTCGTACTGATTTAGATTTTCTCATTCAGTTTGGACAAGAAGCTAAAAAACATGGTGCTAAACGCTTTCGTTATTGCGACACATTAGGATTTGATGACCCTAAATCTGCTTACGACAGAGTCTTTACTTTAGCTAAAGAAACAGGTCTGCCTATCGAAACTCATTTCCATAACGATTTGGGTATGGCTGTCGCATGTTCTGTTATGGCTGCAAAAGGAGCTATCGATGCAGGTGTTGACGCTTATATAAATACAGCAATTAATGGCATGGGCGAACGTGCAGGAAATGCTGATTTAATCTCTTGTATTCTTGCTATTACTAAGTCTAGCGGACTGCGTGACAAATATCAAATTGACCCACAAATTGATATCTCTAAAATGTGGAAGTTAGCTAAGTATACGTCCTACGCCTTTGAAGTGCCTATTCCTATTAATCAACCTGCTGTCGGCGGCAACGCTTTTGCTCACGAATCAGGTATTCATGCTGATGGCGCTTTAAAAGACCGTCGAAACTACGAGTTATATGACTTCGAAGAACTCGGACGTGGTGAACCATACATTATTGAAACAGGTAGAATGATTACTGTCGGAGAATATGGTGGTATTAAAGGATTTAGAAACGTTTTTGACAAAATGGAATTAGAATTCCACGACGAAGATGAAGCTCGTAACATTCTTGAACTTTGTCGTTACGCAAATGTTCATACACAAAAACCTCTTACTGACAGTGAATTGAAGTTTATTTATTACTACCCTGATATAGCCGCAAAAGTTATGACTGTAACACCGTACTATGCTCCTACCGGTGAACTCAAACGACGTGTCGATGCTCATGAAATTACTTCTACTGCTGATATAGTTTAAGGCTAAACTGATAAATCCTTGCGTAAAACAGCTGCACCTTTTAAATAAAGATGTTTTATTTCTGTTTGCGATTTATGAGTATTCACCACAATCATTACACGCAAACATTTTTCCAGCGAATTTGGCACATTTAACTCAAAATAACACATCATTGGGACATTTTGCCAATCCAAAAATTCTTCTCTTGCAAATTTAGCCGGAAACGCTGCGTCCAAATCCTTTGTCAGCGTAAATATAACATGCGAAATATCTTCTGCGATAATACCATTCGCCTTAATAAGCGCACTTATAAGTTCAACCGTCGCTATCTTTAAATCATCGGCTGAATTATTTTCAACAGTTATAGCCCCTCTTATACCACGTGAATACAGCATTAGAACTCCTTTTTATAATTGCAATCAAATAAATCGCCGATTTTCATTTTTGAACCGTTAAGCCAATCTATTGCTTTCATTTCAGATTTGCCTTCAGGTTTCACTGTTTCAATAATAATGGTGCTGTCTACAGTTGCTATTTCAATACCATCTTTGCCTTTTTTTATAAGAGTTCCAGGCGCATAGCCTGAATTGTCTGCAAATGTAAGTTTAGACTTTAAAATCTTTATTAACTTTTCATTAAAATACGTGTAGCACGAAGGTTTCGAGTATAAGCCTCTGATTAAATTGTGAATACATACTGACTCACAATTCCAATTAATACAAGCATCTTGTTTTTCAAATTTCGGAGCAAAAGTAGCGTACTTATGCTCTTGAGGCAAAGGGCAAACCATTTTATTAGATAAACCTATCAGCGAATTGTATATCAGCTCAGGAGCTACATCAGCAATCTTTTCACTCAATTCCTTATCTGTCATATTTTCATGAATTTTAATAATTTTATTCATACAAATATCACCTGCATCTAGCTCTAATGTCGTTATCATCGTAGTGACACCTGTGATTTTTTCACCACCGACAATTGCTCGTTGTATTGGATTTGCGCCTCTATAATTTGGTAATAATGACGCATGCAAATTTATTGTGTGATATTTTGGGATATCTAATATTTCTTGTGAAAGTATTTGTCCGTATGCAAATGTAACAAAAAAATCAGGCTTTAGCAGGATTAATGTTTTAATTAACTCTTTGTCTTCCCTCAATAATCGTGACTGAAAACAAGTTATATCATTTTTTTGTGCGCAAATCTTTATCGGAGGACATTCAAGTTTATGCCCCCGACCGCTTGGCTTGTCTATCTTCGTCACGACACCTAATACTTCTATATCACTTTTTGTCAATAAATATTCGAGCGAAGGTACAGCTATTTCAGGTGTCGCAAAAAAAACAACTTTTAACAAATCTACTTACCTTCTTCTTTTTCTTTAATTTCTTTTTCTTGTATAATTTTTTCTAAATCAGGTTCTTCTATCAATTTATCAACATCTATAGGAGGGAGATTATGTTCACTCAACGAACTGTCTGCTTCAAATCGATTTCTCACGTGGTCAATAAATAAAACACCATCTAAATGGTCGAATTCATGTTGGATTGCCCTTACTAAAAGTGTCCCGTCTTTAGCTTCTAATACGAAAGGTTTTGAATGCCTATCAAGTGCTTTTATGGTTACATTTTCATAACGCCTTACATCAGCAAATGCCTTTGGGAAGCTCAAACAACTTTCATTGCTACATATAGCTCCTGACTTTTTTATTATTTTCGGATTTACAAAAACTATAGGATTTGCTGGCTCATTCGCAGGTGAAACATCTATTACAAATACTCTTAAACTTTCACCGACCTGCGGTGCTGCTAGCCCGACTCCATTTTCCACGTACATCGTATCTATTAAATCCGAAATTAAAACTTGTATTTTTTTTGATATTTTGTGAACTTCCTTTGCTGGCTCTCGTAAAATAGGATCACCATACTTTAACACTTTTCTTATTGACATCTTTTTTACCTTTTGCTACTGTTTCAACTTGATTATACATCTTACAATGCATTGTCGTCAAATATTGTTCTCCGTCACAACACGTGAAATCTGGAAAATTTGATATATTTTTAATGCAAAAGAATAAACGCTCTGTCATCCTGAATTTATTTCAGGAGCTTTCAAGCTTTTGGCACAGATACGTGACTTACGCCTATTCTAATACGTTCGAAACTAATTGACAAACCTGCTTGTTTAACGGTAATATTGATAAATTAAAAGTTGTTTTTTGCATAATAAAAAAGGAGTGTGTATGAAAATTTCATCCTTACAACCATCAAAAAATGTTTTCGTTCAAAACCAGAATATTTCTCGCTCTAAACATAAAAATTATTCTCCTACTATTTCATTTCGTGGCGAAGAAGGGATAAAAATGGGCGCAGCTTTTGGAGGAATGCTAGGCGTTTCTACAAACACCGCAATAATGGCTATTGCTGCGACTTCATCACCTATTTCGTTACCTCTTGCACTTTTTGGATTAATAACTATAACAGCTGCCAGCGCAACAGCAGGTGCTGTAATAGGCGATTTAATGCAAGACACATTTCAAAAAAAATAATATTTTAACAAAAAAAAGATGAGACTTATCTCATCAATCTTGCGTTTTCGCTAAAAATCATAACATAAAACGATATACAATCTGTTTATATATTTTGCACCATTTTTAAACCCGTTTTTTGCGCTAAATCACAGACATTAGCTGCCTTTACTCGTTCATTCATCATTTTTTCCTGATTTTGATTACCCAAATTATCAAACTCATTTCTTTTATTTATAGCATCATCATATCTCTTAGCTGCATCTGTTAATTTTGCATCGATATCCTTATTATCTTGAGCTATTTTGTCACGTTTTTGTGCAGCTTCATTGCGGTCTTGCATAGCCTTTTCTCGCTCAGCTAAAAATTGTTTTTGCTTATCTTCTTCTTGCGTTAATGCTTGTTTTGCTGTTTCAAGTTCACTTTGGGCTTGCTTTACTGCACTTTCTGCTGCTGAACGATTTTCTGAATTTGCACTGGATAAACTTTCCTGAGCTACTTTCAAGCTGTTTTCTGCTGAACCTACTTTCATTTCTGCATTAGCTATCACTCCTGATTGATCGTGTATTTGTTGGTCCTTACTCAATACTTCTTTATCTTTTTCTGCTACGTCTTTTTGTGCTGCTTGATATTTTGCGTTATTAGAATCTTTTTCAGCTTGAAAATCTTCTATTTCTTTATTCGCATCGAGTGCTTTTTGACCTTCGGCTGAACCTTGTGCATACGCATCCGTTGCCGCTTTATCAAATTCACCCATCGCTTTTTCGGCTGCGCTAGCGGTATCAGCACAACTTTTTATCGTTTGCATATCCTTATTATCATCGTTGTATCCTGTTGTTTTTAAAGTTTCGTATAAATCGTTTATCGTATCTGATGCGCTTTTTTGTGGTTCAGTACTTCCATCGCTCGTACCATCACTCGTTCCGTCTGAAGTACCATCGCCATCACAGCCGCCACCTCCATCACAGCCGCCACCACCGTCACTTCCTCCACCACCGAGCATCCCCATCAAAGCATCCATCAGCCCTGATAGCATATCACCCATTCCGCCGCCTGCAGAGTCAACCATATCATCATATTCGTCAGCTTCTTCTCTTGATTTTAACAAATCTTCGACAGCTGCTCTTTCTCTGTCCGTTAAATTAGGGTCATTTAAAAGTTCTTTCAGCTCAGAATCTGACATTTTTGTTATATTTTTTATGAAATCCACTAAATCGACATTCATATCTTTTAGTATTTTCTTTTGTGACTCTGTTAAATTTTCATTTTTCAATAATTCTTCTACCTGAGATTCAGTTTTGACAGTTCTATCCAAAATCGTTTGAAATTGCTCATCAGTAATATTACCGCTGTTTATCAACGTATTTAAGTCTTCATATTTGAATTCATACTCTGTATCACCAAGCGCATTTGTTATATCTTCTGCAGTCCACTCACTTATATCTGATGTTGGCGCTTTATAAGTATAGCCTTCTTCTTTTTGATTTTGAGTTGGATCATATTCTCCGGGGTCTTTCACTAATGAATGAATATAAATCTCATCAGTTGGAATTTTCACCAATGAACTGCGGTAATTGCTGTCTGCGACTTTAGATGTTTGTTTAAATGGATTATTTTCACCTTTTTTCAATGCTTCTTGAGCTTCGTTATTAAATGTTTCTGTTTCTGTTTCTGTTTCTGTTTTCGTTTTTGTTGATGATTTTGTATCAAACATTTGTGCAATTGATTTTGCAGCGAAAGATACGACATCTGTTGCTGAATTTTTATTACTTAATCCAAATAATTCACTTTTTTCAGTTGTCGTTTTAGTAGACTTAGCCTTGTCTGTTGATGATAAAGGCTTAGACGAAATATGAAGTTGTGGAATTTTGTTTACTGCCATTTCTGTAACTTATCTTTCTTTCTACTGTTATGCTTTCGTTGTTTGCTTTTCTGATTTTTGAGCTTGTGTTTGATTTTTGTTAATTTGCATATTATTTGTTTTTTTGTCTTGTTGTTTTTTTGCATCTTTATTATCTTTTTTATCTTTATTTTTATCATCAGGCTTCTTAGCTTTTACCCCGATTTGGTTGCCGCCGAATGCATTTGATAAAGACAAACCTGCACAATTTCCTGAATTTGCACTATCATTAACAGCTCCTGTATTACCATTACCTGAAGCGCTTTTCGCACTTGCACCGCTAGAACCTGTACCTTGTGTTGCTCCGTTATTTACATCTATTCCTGTCAAATCTACTGCCTTTTGTGCTGCTGTTGCTGCACTTGCACTGGCTGCTTGGAATGATGACATCGCTCTGTCTTTTTGATCCTTTGCATTTGATGCGTCTTGCATTGATTTAGAAGCTTCTTTTTCTGATGTTTGTCTTTCACGTCCGTTGGAACGAGCCTCTTGAACAGCTGCTGTTCGTTGATTATTCAAATCTGCTATTTTATTTTCTGAGGTTTCTGCGTCTGTTGATTCATTTTCACCTAATTCTGTATTTTCTTCGCTTTGCGTGTCTGCTTCTTCTTTTTCTTCTGTTGCTTCGCTGCGTTCATTATCTGCTTTATTGTAAACACTTTCTGCTATTTCTCTTGCTTTTTCTGCGTCTTTTGCTTCTTTTGCACCTTCAGCTATTTGTTTCATGCCTTCCATTACTTGTTGCATACCTTGTTGTATCATTTGCATACCTTGTTGAGCAGTTGCAGGATTTGCTAACATTGCCATACCCATTGCTATTTGAGCTATACCAGCCACTACCTGCATTATACCTTGACCGATTTGTTCACTGCCTTCTTTTGCTTTTTTAGTCGCTTTTTTTGTATCTTTTGAAGATTTTTCTTCTGCTTTTTCGGCTTTTGTATCTTTTGCTTCTGCTTCATCTGCTTGCATTTGGCTTTCTTCAATCCCTTCATCAGCTGATTGTATTCCCTCGTTATCTGAAGCTATACTTGACTTTTCACTTGCAATTGCACCGCTTAAACTGTTCGCTTGCTGATTACTGGAAGCCTCTTTTGAACCTGCACTTGCGGCTTTGCTATTTGATGTAGCTGCACTTGCTACACTCTTGTTTTGACTCGTTTCTGCACTTGATGCTGAAGCCATATTGCTTTTTGCGCTTGTGATTGAACTTGTTTCCTCTGTATTTAAACTGCTCAATTGTGATTTTATATCAGAAGCGCCTTGTCCAGAATGCCCCTTATCTTCAAATTTTGTTGTTATATCACTGACTTTTGCGTTTGCTACACCCATGCCTGTAGCGTCTGATGACATTCCGACTGAGTTACCTGATTTTTGACTTGCCATTGAACCACTTTTTGCTGCTGATATCGGGTCGCTTGACGCATTTGTGCCGCCCAACTGCATTGCAAATTGATTATCTGAGCTTAAATGTCTATCAACATCTTTAGTAGAAGCTATTCCAGCTCTCATTTTTGCGTTTGATTTTTGACATTTTTTTATAATGCTGTTTGCTTTTGATAATTCTGCCTCACCTTGCTTTTTACCATTTTTTGCCTTATTTAATTTATCTTGAGGAGTGTTTGATTGTGCTGCTGCACTTCCACCACTTACTGATACACCTGTAGATTTATTTGCATTACTGCTTGAATTTTGTTCTTTTTCTGTAGTTTCTTCTTCGTTAGATGTTTCATCTTTTTCTTTTACACTTTTTTCTTCATCTTTTGCGTTAGCTTTTGAATTCGCTACTGCGGCTCCTGCATTATTCGTTTTTTCTTGTGATTTATCATTTTTAGTTTTAGAAGCATCTTTTTTTGCTTCTTCTTGTTTCTTTTCTTCTAATACTTTTTTCATCTCAAACATATCGCCGGCTACATCACTAAAGTCGAATACTTTAGAGGCGCTATTTTGGGCTGAATTGTCTTCCATCTTTTTTATAAGGTCGCCCAATTCGTTTTTACTTAATGTTTTGAAATTTGTTGCTAATGATAAACCATAATTTTGATTAGCGGATACCATTTTTATCTCCTCGTCTTTTTATTTTCTGTTGAATGTTGCTTCTTTTTTAGTCTTTATGCACTGAATATTGATTTTGACATTGATTCTGCTTTTTTGAAACCAAATGCCCCACCATTTGCTTTCTTTGTGTTTGTTTCTTTTGAACTGTTTTGTTGATTTTGATTTTTGCTTTGTTCTGCCTTTTTCTTTTCTTTTTCTTCTTTCTTTTGCTTATCGGTTTTACCTTTTCCAAATCCTGCTTTTTTGAATGCATTTGAAAAATCCAGCAGACCTTGACCTATACCGGCTGCACCTGATCCTGCACCACTTACATTAGCTGCGTTTGAACCCCCTTTTGTTCCTACGCCGGCTATGCCTTCTTGTGCTTTACCTGAGCCTGTTGTATTACCGCCTTGACCTTTTATACCTGTCAAATTTTCTGCGTTCGTTTTGGCACTTAATACACTGCTAATTGCCGTTTGTGCTTTGCTCATAGCAGCTTCGACTTGACCTCTTGATTGCGTTGCTGATTCTGCACTTTGATTGGCAGCATTCTTTGCTCTGCTTTCTTGTGCTGCAGCAATGTTAAATTTCATTTGCCCATCTGATTTCATGTCTTTTCCTGCTCCAATCGTTGATTTTCCTTGTTCTATCTGTGATTGACCACCAGAAATCGTATTTTGTGCTTGTTCATTTGTCTCTTTTGATTCCTCTTGTGTTTCATTTGATGATTTTGCCGTCTCAGTACCTTTATCAAAGGTTTTCATACCTGTTTCACGTTCTTTTTTACCATCGTTAATTTGTTTTGTGCCCTTGTTAACTTTTTTACTGCCGGAATCAATGCAACCTAATCCTGCTGAAATCAGCGCTACACCAATCCCCACTGTGAATATTGAATATGTAAGAGGAACGCCTGTAGCTATCAAGGATTGTCCCTTACCGATTTCTTTGTCGCCTTTGGTTGTCAATTTGACACCCTTGTTCATCTTTTTCATTGCTGATTTTAATTTGCTTAAACCTGTTTTATGTTGTTCTTTAGCTTCATCTAGCAAATCTTCTGCTTCATCGGCTTTATCTTCTGCCTCAACATTTTGTTGAATGCCACTTTCTATTGAACTGTTTCCTTTATCTACGCTGCTGTTTCCTGATGAAATTTTTGATTGTCCGTTGTTTACTGTTTCTTTACCGTCCATTTTTTCGTTGTGAGCTTCAGCTGCTTTATTCGCTGATAAATCTGCACTTCTCGCTTCTTGTGCTTGCTTCGTTTCTGATGACGATGCTGATGTCTTTGCATTTTCAAAACTGCTCAATGATGTTTGCTCTTGCCCTTTTGAACTATCTACACCTTTGGATATTTCTTTGTAGTTTTCACTTTCTGTCGCATTTTCTGAACTTGCTTCATTCTCAAAATTTGATTTTATTCCTTCAACCGCACCAGATATTTCACCTAGAGCATCTGCATCGCCACTTGCATGTGGTGCTGATTTAATTCCTGAATTTGAATTGTCTTTCATATTGGCTACGCTTGATGATGATTTGCTGCCTTTTGAAGTATCCGTTAATTCTTCAACTTCACCTGCTTCTGCACTTATTGCTTCTGCCTTTGGCGCACGTTTTCTTGTATTTTCTTCTTTTCTTGTCGTTTTTTGTTGTTTTTTTGCTTCTTTTAAATGCTTTTCTGACCAGTTTTTTTTGTTGTCTGCAAAAGTATTATAGCTTTCTGCACCTTGTGCTATTCTTATACCTTTAAATGTTGCTGCTCGACCTGTTGAACTAGCTTTGTCAGTTCCGTAAACTGCACTTATTGCACTACGGTTATATATCGCATTCGTTTTGTTGTATTTTGACATTGCTGAACTGTCTATCGTCGGCGTTGAAGTAGAAATATATGCTTGCGCTCCACCATTTGCTGACTTAGCGGCTGTTTCAGTTTTGTTTGTTTTTTCTGTTTCGTCTTTTGTCTTTGCTTCGTTTACTTTTTCTTTTTCTTTTTCTCGTTCTTTTGCTTCTTTTTGTAATTTCTCTTTCTCTTTTTCTTTTGTTAGCTTTTCTTCTGCTCGTTCGAAAACATCTACTGTCGCAAAGTCAAATTTGAAACTATTGAACTTTTCATTTTTCTTTTGTTCTTTTTCTTTCGCTTTTTCTTCACTTGTCATCAAAGAACTCCAGTCAAAATCAAAAGCATTGTACTTCTCTTTTTCCGCTTTTTCTTTGTCTCGTGTCTCTTGGTCGAGTATTGATAAGTATGTACTTATAATTCCATTTCTTGATAATGAATCAACCATTATTTGTTCTCCTCTGCGTGGTTTTTATGTATTCTAATTTCTCTTATTAAAATAAAAACATTTTATTATACAAAATTGCTATATCTTATCCATATTTTAAATATAAAAAATATATACTTGTCAAACATCAACTGACACTAGTTTCCCCTCACTTAATATTTCGTTACACTCCGTCAATCTAACCTATATCTCACTCTATATTTATTGTAACGAATTTTTAATTTATCAATTTTTTTTAGGATTTGTAATATATTAGTAATTGTAAAGAGTGCATTGTGAGGAAAAAATGAATAAAAATTTATCGAGAGTATTAATTTTATTGTTAGTCGCCGTTACGTTTTGCGGTTGCGGCAAAAAATATAAGTCTGTTTCTGAATTTTACGAGTATTTAACAAAAAATTCTCCAATTCAATCAAATTTGTCTTATACTATGCTTATATCTGCGCCAAATGCTAATTTGAAAAACATCGTATTCGTTAAAGGTGACAAAATGCGAACCGAAACATCTACTGACTCCATCACTCAAAAACAAGCAAGTATAACCATTTTGGATAATGAAACAGTATATACTTACATGCCTGAAATGAATGTCGCTATAAAAACCAAAAATCCGGTTCAAAAAAATCCTGACCCATTGAAATGGAACGAGCATGATTTAGCAGCCTTCACTTTAGGTGAAAAAACTACACATAACGAGCTTGCTTGCCAGACAATTTTTGACAAAGACAACAATGAGTTTTGCATAAGCGACAAGTACAACATGTTGATTTACTCAAAAGTTACCTCAGGGAAAGATGAAGTCATCACAAACATTACTGATATAAAAACAGATGAAATTGACGACACAATATTCACTATTCCTTCATACGTAAGGATTTTAGGGATTTAGTATTACGGGACAGGGTCATATCCGCCATCACTGAAAGGATGACAACGACAAATTCTTTTCACGCCAAGCCAGACACCTTTAAAAATGCCGTATTTTTGTATTGCTTGTTTTGTATATTCAGAGCATGTCGGATAAAAACGACAATTTTTAGGCGTAAATTTTGATATTTTTTGGTAACAATTAATTAAAAATATTAAAAACTTTTCCATAAGAGAGATTATAAATCACGCACATTGATTTTTCCATATTTAGCAGACAAATCATCAATGTGATGCAAAAGATATAATTCAGGCTCTAAATCTCTTTCATTCAAATCAATAATTGCGCCCCAATCAGCTCTTGAGTGATGAGCAGCAATCATCTTTGCTACATTTTGGAACCCTCTTGTCATGCAATTTGAAAAGCCCCACTGTGAATGTGAAACCCACTCTTTGCGAAAATCGTCATTGTAATCAATTAATCCGTTTTCAATATTTATAGTGTACTCATAAATCTTCCCAAAATCATGAAGAATACAAGCTGCATAAATATCATTTTTATCTATTTTCCCTTTAAAAAGTTCTATAAGATTAGCAGCAATTTCTAAACATTCTAAGGTATGTTG
>CAZTVM010000022.1:0-1759 GCA_964617065.1 uncultured Muribaculaceae bacterium | reverse complement strand
GTTGTGGTGCATAAGTTTTGCAGCAGGCATAACTTTAAAATCTTCTGAATGTTCTTCAAAAAGTTCTGTAATATAATTTTTAAGTTTTTCATCTGTAATCTTGTCCACATACGACATCAATTTTTTATATGCAGCATCAATTTCTTCATCACTTAAACCTAGTTTTGCTTCCTCGAGCAATTCGATAGCCGATACTAAACAATTATTGAATTTTTCATTATAAGTTGCTGAAAGAATTTTTATGATGTTACCACTTCTAAAAATCTTGTTGTCTATTCGTCCAAGCGTTTCTTCCCAAAGTATACAATTTAATAAAGTATCGTTGCTAAGATTTTTAACTTGTAATTTACCCATTTTCGTACCTGCTTTAGTGTCACCGATAGAAAAAACTATAACCTCATATTTAGCCGCTAAATCGAACATTTTTACCTCTTTTACTACACTATTCTTCTATATACACCATGACTTTATTTCGTCCGGCTTTTTTTGCTTGATACAGTGCTGTATCCGCAAATTTATACAATTCTACAGGTTCATTAACCTTTTTGCTGTACTCACTTACACCTATACTAATTGTAATATTTAATTTATCGAGTCCTTGGACCTTAGCTTCTTTTACGCAAAAGCCATTTTTCTCTGTTGCTTTTCGTAATCTTTGAGCAACGAAAGTCGCTTCTTCTAGCGAGGTCGATGGCAATAAAATGCAAAATTCTTCTCCACCATACCTCGAAGCTATATCGTACACACGTAATTCTTTTGTTATCAGTTGTGCTAACCCTTTCAAAATACAGTCTCCTGCCACATGTCCATACGTATCATTTATTTTTTTGAAATAGTCAACATCTATCATCATACAACATAATTTTGAATTTTTGCGCTTTGCATTCGCAATTTCTTGAGCCAGTCGAACTTCAAACTGGCGACGATTATTCAAACCGGTCAACGCATCTAAAGCTGCGTGTTGCAAAACTTCTGCATACATTTCTGCTTTTTGAATTGTTATTGACGATTGTTTTGATAATTCTTTTATGTAATTTATTTCATTATCTAACAGGCGTTCTATGTTGCTATAAGCGACAATAGCACCTATAATATTTTTTTCACCCAACAAAGGAAATACCCCGATTTTTTTGTCTTCTGATATTATTTGTGAATTTTTATTTTTAATTTTTTTCAAAAGTTCAGGAATATTTTTATCATGACATGATGCAGGCCAAACGAGTTTAAACTCATTTTTTTCCTTTATAAATACATAAATCAAATGCTCTGGTACAAATCTATCAATCATTTCGCCTATTAGCGGAACTATGTAAGCAAATTCGTACTGACTTTCTATTATTTTGGCTATATTTTTCATCGCTGAGTGAAATTTTATGTTCGTCTGCATCTGGTGATTTATAGAAATTGAGGCTATTATAGAACTTATCTGATGAGCGACAATTGTCATCGACAAAAAGAAGTTGTACAAAGAAATTTTGTCTTGTAAATTATCAAATTCTACCTGAATAAAACCTATTATTTTTCCCGCATTCTGGAGTGGAACGCTCATTATATTGCCACTTTTCATTATTATCTTATCTATTTCATTCGAAAATTTATTTTGATTGTGCGAAATAGAAAATATTCTATCATTCAGTAAAAAAGCCTTGTCAGACATTTTTTTTGCTGATTTTAAAATATCCTTGTACAAAGAAGAACCACATAACTCGCTTGGACTGTTTTCTGCTAGTTTTAGCAAAATCATTTGTTCATCTTTTAA
>CAZTVM010000021.1:0-22005 GCA_964617065.1 uncultured Muribaculaceae bacterium | reverse complement strand
ATACTGCACAATTGATATTTCTAAACTCAACGCAAAAGCTCGAAACTCGCCAACTGCGTTGGCTCAAACAGTCTCGCTTTCAGCATTGTTTCGTAAAGAAATATCTAATTGCTTCGTATCTGTGTGCGAAGAACTGAAAACCTCATGCCAGTACCAACTAGCAGAAAAACTCCTGAACATGAGCGCTTATTGCGAGTTGCAATGCTTTAAGTTTCAGGACGACAACTTAAAAACAATGCCAAGGACTTATTTTGCCTCGACATTGTTTTTTCTTTATTTTTATTTTATTTTTCTGTTAAATAGGCTATGCTTTTGCTTTTTTGCTGAATACACCGTTTTGGAATTCAAAGTTGCTTGCTATTTTTGTATCCACACCTTCTGCATTAAGGTCATCAACTGTTGACGTATTGCCGCCTTTTAATACTTGAACTTTTGCAGTGTTGTTTCCTTCTGCAGCAATTATTCTATAAGATGAACCGTCAGCTGCTATCAATTCTGTTATATTAGAATTTTCTTTTAACACGCTATATTCAAGTGTTTTACCGTCAGCAGTGTAGGACATCTCTCTAGTAGTTATCTTACCGTCATTTGCTGTAGACACTGTTTTAGTGATATTACCTTCATTATTTTTTTCCATTGATTCAATAACAGTACTACCTTTTTTCGTTGTATAAGTATAAACTTCATCACTATCTAAACTTTTATAAACACGTTCAATAGTAATATCAGAGTCTGCAGCTGCTTTACCTGATGAAATAGTTTCAGTAACTTTCAACTTTGCAGCTTCACCTTCTCCTACGGATTCGAATTTTCTTAAAGTAGTAACACCATCTTTCGTGCTAGTTGATTCCGTTAGCTTTTCACCCTTGAATTTGAATTCTACTGTACGACCTGATTGAGTTTTACCAAGTATAAGAGCTTCTTCACCAGTCTCAGCGCCCTTCAAGATCCATGTTTTACCACTTTTAATGACTTCTGCTGTATCGTTAGAATCCCTTTTAATGAATGAAGCAAATTTGTTAACAATTTTTTCACCAACTTCTTCAGCGGCTTCAGCGCCTTTGCCTTTTCTCATGCATAAATAAGTAATGCCTGCAGCAGCGACAGCACCACCGAGTCCCCATAAAAGACCATTGTTGCTTTTAGCTTGAGGTTCAGCTGCAACATCGGCTGATTGACCGAAATTTACATTTTTTGATTTAGCTTTTAAACCAGCGTTTTGAGCGTTAGCTCTACCTACCATCGGATTAATACTTTGAATACTCGTCATTTTTTTTCCCTTTCGTATTTCTATTTTTCTTTATTATATTTTCATTTTTTTTATTATATCATTCACAATAGCTTAAAGTATTGTAAATATATAAATTGCTACTTTGCAATAGATTTGTAAATTAATTGTTACAATCAATTGGTATTAATAGCCGGAAACTTGTTAGCAATGAGGTTTAAGCCGTTAAAAACCGCTTTAACATTAGCACGAGAAGTGCTGTCGTCCATGCCTCTGGAAATAACAGTAGATCCGTCAGGCATAGAGAAGTGAATAACAGTCATAGCTTTCGCTTGACCGTTGTAGAGTTCTTCGTCGAGACCTTCTTGTTCATAGCGGACTAATTTTTGAGTAAAGCCAGCCTCTTTGAGAGCGGAGAAGCATGCGTCGAGTGGTCCGTTACCAGAGGCTATCAAGTCGTATTCTTTCTCAAAGTAGTTGAATTTAAGGTTATATTTTTTGTCAGACAATTTTTCAAAAGAAACACAGACAAAAGGTCCATTGACATTGAAGATTTCTTTGAAATAGATGTCGATAATGTTTCTAGTCGGGAGTTCACCGACTTTTTGAGCAGCAGCTTTAATAATAGGCGTGAGACGAATAGCCTCTTGCAGAGTGATAGCGTAACCAGCATTAGAGATAATTTCAAAGACAGCAGATTTACCTGATTGGCTGGTAAATCCGAGTTTTTCGTCATCTTTCCGACCGATTAATGTCGGGTGAATAGGTCGATATGCGCCTTTCTCCATGTCTTTAGTTTTGACAGCGCCATCTTGATGTATACCGCTTCTGTGAGCGAGCGCTTCAGGGCCAATAAGAGGAGCTTTTTCGGCGATAGGAACTTGTGACATTTCAGCGACGAGCAGAGCTGTTTCGTAGATTTCGTTAAGATTAAGTGGCACATTAACACCAGAATTGTGGAGTGCGACAGCGACTTCATAAATATTAGTGTTGCCTGCACGTTCACCGAGTCCGTTCAGAGCGCACTCAAGTTGACGAGCGCCGACAAAATAGCTTTCTACCGTAGCAGCTGTAGCCATGCCTAAGTCGTTGTGACAATGAACAGCGATAGTAATGTTTTTTGGTAATTCGTTGTAGACACGCTGAATCATATCGACATAGGTTTTGATACGGTAGCGTTCGACAGTGTTAGGCAAATTAATAACAGTAGCACCGGCAGCCACGACTTCATGCAAAGACTCAATGACCCAGTCCAAGTTTTCTATGCAATCGCCAAAATGCTCTACAGAGAATTGCACATCACCGTTGGCGCCGAGAAGTTCTTTGGCGTATTTAACAGCATCTACAGCGAGTTTACGAACATCATTAGGTTGTTTATTTAGAACGTATTTCATATTGAAAGGACTCATTGTAATAAAAGTGTGAATTCGTTGGCGAGGGGCAACTTTAATAGCTTCTGAAACTTTAATTATATCTTTTTCAACAGCACGAGCGAGCCCTGAAACGATGACGTTGTCTTTTGCGATTTCAGCGAGGTAGCGACATGCTTCAAAATCCATGTCAGATGAGCCTGAAAAGCCGACCTCGATGGCATCGACCCCTAGTAGCAAAAGTTGATTAAAAATCAATTCTTTTTCAGGAGTGTTCCAAGGTCGTTTAAGCGACTGATTTCCGTCACGCAAAGTAATATCATAAAAAAAAGGCAATTCGTTCATCTAACTTTCTCAGTAAATCCACCCACAGATTATAGCATAAAAGTGATATAAAGTCGATTTTCACAGAAAAACGCTTTAAATTTCTAAACATAATTAGTAGTCAGTCTACTCTAAATAGATGAATTGTTTCAAGAAAACAAAAAAAAAGTCGTTAGTAATAATGTGAGACCGAAAGGTCAATACCAAAACCTCCTCCCCAAGTCTAGTAGCCGCCCCTAAGGACGGCTTTTTTTTATGAGAAATTTCAGGTTGTTCTGATTTTGGACATTAGTTTTCAATCTTATTTTTTGTGAACCTGAACAGACGCTTTACTATTTTTTTTCTCTAAAATAGAATAGTAAAGTAATGGTAGAAAAAAGAGGTGTAAAATGAAAAAATCAATTCAGGATTTACAAGATATCACTGGGAAACGTGCGTTGGTACGTGTAGATATCAATGTACCGTTAGATGAAAACAAAAACGTAACTGACGATACGAGAATACAAGCAATTTTGCCGACAGTAAAATTGTTAAAAGAAAAAGGCGCAAAAATTATTTTGATGGCTCACTTAGGACGACCGAAAGGAGAAGCTAATCCGGAATTTACGTTAGCGCCTGTAGCAAAAAAACTCTCACAAGTTTTAGGTGAAGATGTTTTATTTGTATCGAAACCAATAGGCGAAGGTGCAGACAAGGAGCTTGAAAATATGAAAAACGGACAAGTTGCACTTTTGGAAAATATAAGATACTACAAAGCTGAAGAAGCAAAAGACGACGATATGACTTTTTCACAAGAACTTGCAAAATTAGGTGATTTTTATGTAAATGACGCATTTGGTGCAGCACATAGAAAACATACTTCAACCGCAAAAGTTGCTCATATTTTAAAACCTGCTGTATCAGGATTGTTGATGGAAAAGGAATTGAGATGTTTAGGCGGAGCGTTAAACGAGCCTAAAAGACCGTTTACAGCTATTGTAGGTGGAGCAAAAGTTTCTACGAAAATCGGCGTTCTCGAAAATTTAATAGACAAAGTAGATAATTTGATTATCGGTGGTGGCATGGCATACACTTTTGTGAAGGCTAACGGCGGCAAAATCGGTAACTCAATTTGTGAAGACGACCAAATGGACGTAGCTAAAGAAGTCGAGAAAAAAGCTGCGGCAAAAGGCGTAAAAATCATTATGGCTAAAGATGTTTTGGTTACTGACGATTTTTCTGGCAACGGAGTGAACAAAGTCGTTGACGTAACTGAAATTCCTGACGGATTTGAAGGTGTCGACGCCGGTGTAGAAACGCAAAAAGCGTTTGCAGATGTTATCAAAAATTCAAAGACTATACTTTGGAACGGACCTGTTGGTGCGTTTGAAAATGAAAAATTTACAGCAGGTACAAAAGCTGTAGCAGAAGCCGTCATGGAAGCTACAAAAAATGGAGCAGTCAGTGTACTTGGCGGTGGTGACACAGTCGCTGCTGTGAAAAAGTACGGTATGCCTTCATCTGAGTTTACTCATATTTCTACTGGCGGCGGTGCTAGTTTAGAATTCATTGAAGGTAAAGTTTTGCCGGGCGTCGCTGCATTAGACGACAAGTAAAACTAAACCATTTTTTAAATGTAAAGAGGAACAATAGATGTTCCTCTTTTTTATTGGCAAAACAAATATATTTACAAATTGTTTGGCTTGTAGTAAGGTTATTAAAGTCAATAACATGATTAATTATTAACATTAATAACAAGTTCAGGAGAGAAAAAATGGCTAGGATAGCACGCATTACCCTTAATACTGCAGTGAATATAGCTGACGGTGTGGCAAGAACAGCAAACGGAGAACTTTTTTCAGGCTCAGTTTCTCAGCATTTGCCCGTTGGAGCAATGAAAGAAATGAGATTTAAAAATGGGCTGATGGTAGAAGTAGAACGTTACAGCAAAGGACATTATGTTTCTCGTAAAATTAACAGGATAAATAGAAATGTCGTTGTAAACACCGAAAGAGATGGCAAAAAATCCACATTGAGCGTCTATAAACCCCAATCATCGAGCGCACCACTTTTATGCACCTTACAAACTGAAGACAAATTTATATCAACTAAGCGTTTGCCTTTATCTGACGGTAGCGTTCGATATGAAAGATATTCATCAAGAGCTGATGGCGTAAACTCTGAACATGTACAATTGGTGAATCCTAACGGAAGCGTAAGTTTAAATACTTCCAAATTAACTAAAAATAACGTATTGTTGTTTTTCAAAGACCCATTAGGATGTATCACAGGTTCAGCTGAAAGTTCACCGGCACTGGCTGGCTGCGCAAGGCTTGATGCCATTTCTTAAAGAATTGAATTATAAAATTCTTTAATTAAAAGTGCATCGTCTTCAATATTAGGACTTTCACAGACGACCACACCTTTTACATCAAAATTGACAAAAGCTTTTAGCAAGTCTTTGTAATTCATGTCGCTTTCTTCTAAAATAAGATGCCTTCTTTCGCCTTTGGCGGAGTATTCTATGCCTGCAATATGCGCATGAAAATTGTTTAATGCGTTTTGCCCCAATTCGTTTCCCATAAACTCCAAAATTCTAGCGAAATCGTCATAAGTTTTCAAAGTCCCATTTTCTCTTGCATGTAAATGAGAAAAGTCGACGCAGGGTAAAACGAAATCAAAGTCTTTAGATAATTTTACAACTTCAAAAATATCGCCCCACTGGGATTTTTTACCTGTAGTTTCAGGTCTGACCCATATTTTAACGTTTGACTCTTGCAACGCTTTACCTATAAGTTCATTGGCTGCACAAATTAGTTTATAGACTTCATTTTCGTCCTTTTTCATGTAGTAAGCTGCATGATAAGTAATGCTGTATGCGTCAAATTTAGCGGCAGTAAGTGCTGTATCTATTATGCGAGTAATACTGGCATCTATTTTTTTAGGTTCCGGCGAATTTAAGTTTATGTAAAAAGGTGCGTGGGCTGTAGTAATAAGGTTATTTTCTGCAGTAACAGCTTTCACTGTAGAAATACTATCCTCTGAAATTCTCACGCCATGCACAAATTCGAGTTCCATACCATCGAGACCGAGTTCAATTATATCCTCAAATCCGTTTTTGTAATTTGAAGGTTTTGAGCGTAAAGGTATACCTGCAGTTAAAAAATGTAGTTTATCCATTAAAAAAATGTTTCTCCTATTTTCACGTTAAATCGTTTAATAAAATCTTCGCCGTCACAAATAAGATATGAACCAAACTGCAAAACTTTGATAAAAATAATGCCGTCAGCAGTAGAAACACCTAAGCCTTTTCTCGTTTCACAAACAGTCCCAGGTGGATGTTTAGAACGTTTTGAGTCAGCTTTCGTTGCCATAATTTTGACGGACTGATTCCTGAAAGAAGTGACTGCAATAATAAAAGGATTTAATGCTCTGACGAATGCGTCAATATTTTCAGCCGTGGTACACCAGTCAATTTGGTTATCGACACCGTTTGCGACTATAGCTGTTGCAGGTTTAAAGTCTCCTAAAGGTTGTTTTGTGCGTGGCAAAACTCCGTTTTTTTCATAATATTCCAAAACTTCTATAAGCATATCGGCTGCTACAAAATTAAAATTATTAAATAATATTCCCATGGTAGCATTTTGAGGAATTTTAACAGATTTTTGATAAATAATATCACCTGTATCAAAGTTTTCGTCCATAAAATGCAAAGTAACACCTGTCATTTTTTCATTGTGAATAAGAACTTGCGAATATGGATTCGGTCCTCTATATTCCGGTAAAAGAGACGGATGAGAATTTATAAAACCGTCTTTTGCACATTTTAAAAATTCAGCAGGGAAAAGTTTGTTGTAAGAACAAACTACAGCAATGTCAATATTCAAATCCTTCAATTTTTCCAAGAATTCCGGTTCTTCGAGAGATTTTTCGTGAGTTATAATATTCGCATTGTAGTTTTTTAAAAAAGAAACAAAAAAGCTAAAAGAAGGATTAGACTTTGATGGTGGAACAGCAGCTACAATATTCACACCTGCTCGATATAATTTATCATAGCAAACTAAAGCCATATCAGGCATGCCAATAAATAACACACGTTTTTTAAAGGAAGTATTTTGCAAAATATCCTCCGAGAACAACTGCCGTTACGCATAATATAACGCTAAAAAAAGTATAAAATACAAACTGTAAATACAAACCGTCTTTAATGTACGTAAATAATTCAAGAGAAAAAGTGCTAAATGTCGTTAATCCACCGCAAAATCCAACTGTTAAGATAAGTTTGTAATACTCTGGAATTTCAATTTTATTTATAAAATAAGCACACAAAAAACCTATTAAAAAACTACCTATTATATTGACAAATAAAGTGGCAAAAACTGCAGAATTAAGACTCATTGAACGAACAAACATAGAAACACAATATCTGAGTGCTGCGCCAATTCCTCCCCCTATGAAAACTGCCAAAATATTAATCATTTTTACCTCTAAAATTATAGTAACATTTAAAATATTATATTCAATATTTTAACGAATATGTAAATTTTTGCGATGAAATTTTACCGAATTTTTCATTGTGCTAAAATAAGTATGAGGAGATTTTGAATTGGCTGATAAAATAAGAAAAAACACAGAAATAAAAGAAATCCAAGAAAAATTCAGAAAATTTGATAAACGTCTACTGATGTGGCAATTTATTTCGCTTTTTTTGTGCGCATTGATAATAGGCTGGTTGTTTTTAATTCAAGTTATTGACATAAAAAACTATAGAATAAAAGCGAAAAAACAAAGAAATGCGCAAAGTTTCGTTATGCGAGGAGAAATTCTTGACCGCAACGGTGAAAAATTAGCTTCTGACAAAACTTCATTCAATGTTTACGCTCATACAGCTGACTTTATGCATACGCCAGAAGAACTCGCTGACATTTTAGCGCCTGCTCTAGAAATGCCACGAGCAAAACTTATACAAATTTTATCAAAAAAACAAAAAATTATTTTACTAAAAAAAGATGTCGACAGACACGTAGCAATAAAAATCAGGAAATTACAACTGAGAGAAGTAAGTTTAGACAAAAAGAACGAAAGAGTTTACCCTCAAGGTCGAATGGCTGCACATGTACTTGGATATTACAATCCAGATGCCGATATAACTGCAGGCGTCGAACATACCGCAAACGACTGGCTTGAAGAATCAACGACTTCATATAATTTAGAAAAAACGCCTAACGGTGATATAATTTATGATTTGCTTACTAATTTAGAAGCAACAATTATTCCTGCAAAAGGTAAAACACTGCAACTGACTTTGCATAACGGTATACAGCATGTATGTGAAACAGAACTACTCAAGATGATAGAAGAACGCAAAGCACTTCGTGGCGCTGCAATCGTAATCCGGCCAAAGACAGGTGAAATACTGGGCTACGCAGTTTATCCTAACTATGACCCAAATTACTACAAAAAGGCTACACCACTACAGGTGAAAAACTGGACATTGACTGATATATACCCACCAGGGTCTACATTCAAAGTTTTGACCGTAGCTGCAGGGCTTGAGTCAGGTAAAATCAACGAATTTTCACGAATAAGCGACACAGGTAAAATGAAAATTTCAGGGTGGACTATTTCTAATTATGATGTTGCAAGACGCCCTTACCCCGGCATGATAGACTTATGCTATTTGTTTGAGCACTCGAGCAATGTCGCAAGTGCTCGTATCGCACTTATGCTAGGTAGACAACAATATTACAACATATTAAAAAGATTCGGCATCGGTTCAAAAACCGGCATTGATTTACCCGGCGAAGACAGCGGTTTATTAAGAGATTACAAAAATTGGAACGAGTCTGACCAAGCAGCGATGGGCTATGGGTACGGTGCATCTACTACTTTTGTCCAAATGGCAGCTTTTATGGCCGCTGTAGCTAACAACGGCGTAAAAGTAACACCTCATGTCATCAAGTACTCCCCTGAAGAACGCTTGAAAAAAGTTCAGGAAGTTCCTATTATGACACCTGAGAATGCTCAGCTTTTGACGAAATTGCTCGCTGCAAGTATTGAAAGACAAGGCAAAAAAACACCTGTGTTTTTAGAAAATTATACTGTAGCGGCAAAAACAGGCACATCACTAAAACCACTTGAAAACGGTAGAGGCTATTCAAATAAAATGTATACCTCTGTCATGGGCTTTTTACCAGCATCAAATCCTGAAGTGATGATTTATGTCGTAGTTGACTCAGCAGGTGGTGGTGAAGTTTGGGGAAATACAATAGCCTCTCCTGTATTTAAAGAAATAGCTTTACAAGTCGCTAGAATACTAAATATTCAACCTGATAAATTAAAAAAATAGAGGATAATTATGAACATTAAAACAATTACTGATTACGTAAAACCAATAAAAATAATTAACCAACAAACCACAAATATTACAGGAATTTGTTATAATTCTAAAAATGCTAAAGAAGGCGATATTTTTGTTTGTTTAAGGGGGGAACATTCCGATGGACATGAATGGGCTCAGTCCGCATACGACAAAGGTGTTAGAACATTCATGTGCGAACATGAATTAAATCTTCCTGCTCAGCAGTTGATTGTAAATTCAACTAGACATCAAATCGCAGATTTAGCTACAATTTTCTACAACGAGCCTTCTAAAAATATTAATTTGATGGGCATTACAGGTACAAACGGCAAAACTACGGTCACTCATTTAGTGCAAAGAATTTTTGAAGCTAATGAACAAAATTGTTCATTAATTGGCACTTTAGGCTATAAGTGCAGCAGTGCTGACTCTTACCATGAGGCAGTTCATACTACACCTCAAGCGCCGGAGTTACAGGCTGTTTTAAGAAAAATAGTCGATAATGACATTAAAAATGTTGTCATGGAAGTCAGCTCACATTCGCTGGAACAAAACAGAGTAGGTGGCTGCGACTTTAACGGAGCTGTTTTAACAAATTTGACACAAGACCATTTAGATTATCATATTACTATGGATAATTATTTTGAAGCTAAAGCTTTACTTTTTAAAAAATTAAAAAGCGGTAATTATGCAATTATCAACGCTGACGACCCCTATGCATCTCGGTTTATTTCTGTTATTTCACCTGACGTTGAAATATACACTTACGGTATAGTGAACGATTTTGTCGACACAGAACTTGATGTCGCTGCTAAAAACGTTGAATTTGCACATGACGGTGTAAAATTCGATTGTTGCGTAAATAATCAAATAAAATCAATTCAGCTCCAATCTAACGGCATGTTCAGTGTATACAATGCTTTAGCTGCATTAGCTGTCGGAATAGCAAATAAAATTCCTTTTGAAATTTGCATTTCAGCGCTTGAGCGTACTCAAGGCGTAGCAGGTAGATTTGAAACGGTTGTAAAAAAGCCTTTGGTAATCGTTGACTATGCACACACTCCAGATGGATTGAAAAATGTTTTAAAAGCTGCGAGAGAACTCACACACCATGATGCAAATTTGATTTGTCTTTTTGGTTGTGGCGGTGATAGAGATGCTACGAAACGTTCTAAAATGGGCAAAATAGCTGATGAACTTGCGGATAAAGTAATCGTTACATCAGACAATCCTCGTAGTGAGGACCCGAACTTGATAATTTCAGATATTATGACAGGCATAAAGTCTGTTGACTCACAGCGAATTTTTGTTGAGCCTGACCGAGAATTGGCAATAAAATTTATTTCTAAAATCGTAAACGAAAATGATGTAGTAATCATTGCTGGAAAAGGACATGAAAATTATCAGATTTTGAAAGATAAAACAATTCATTTCGACGACAAAGAAGTAGTGCTAAAAGTATTTCACAAAGAAACAGTTTAAGGAGAATAATATGAAACTCGCAGTTTTAGGCCCTGGATTTTGGGGAACAACACTCACATGGCTCTTATCCGACAATTTTGATGAGGTGTTTTTGTGGGGATTACCTGAAGTTATAAATAAACCACTCGTAGCAGAGTTAGACAAAAAAATCATTTTAACTGATAACTTACAAAAAACTGTCAAAGACGCTGATATAATCCTTTTGGTCGTTGCGACTTCCGGAATTCGTGATGTTTGCAAAAAATTAGCTGAAATTGGTCTAAATCCTTCTCAAATAATTGTAAACACGTCAAAAGGATTGGAATTACCCAGTTTGATGAGAATGTCTGAAGTTATCCAAGAGGAATTACCAAACCAACCTTTGGCAGTTTTATCAGGACCAACCTTAGCTAAAGAAGTCCTTGCAGGTAAGCCTACCGCAGCATGTGTAGCTTGTGCGGATATAAACGTAGCTACAAAAGTCCAAAATTTACTCACAGTTTCGAGTAAATTCAGATTATATACAAATCATGATATGGTAGGTGTTGAGTTAGGTGGCAGCCTGAAAAATGTTATTGCAATTGCTTCAGGTTTCGCAGCTGAAATGGGTTTAGGCGACAACGCAAAAGGCGCTTTACTGACTAGAGGTATGGCTGAACTAGTCAGACTTAGCGTTAAATTAGGTGCAAATCCTGCCACTTTGTACGGTTTGTCGGGCATGGGCGATTTAATTGCTACTTGCTCGAGCCCACTATCTCGAAATTACTCTGTCGGCTCGCTTTTGGGTAAAGGCAAAAAAATTGATGATATTTTGAAAGAACTAGGCTCAGTAGCAGAAGGCGTAAAAACCTCAAAAGCAGTTTGTGAATTAGCTAAAAAACTTAATATTGAAGCCCCGATTTCAGAAGCCATTTACGAAGCCGTTTACACTGAAATAACGCCAAAAGAACTTTTAAACAAACTTATGAACAGAAAATTAAAAATTGAAGACTAAAAGCAAAATTTTTATTTTTTATGCTTAACTTTTTTATGTGGCTGCTCATTGACCTTTGCATTTTGAGAAGGTACACGCTTTACTGAATACACATCTGGCAAGGCTTGTAATGATTGGATAACAGCCCTCAAGGTCGTTACATTATTAACTTCAATAGCCAATTCAACTACGCCTATTTTTTTGCTGTTTACACTTTTCACGTTTGCAGAAATAATGTTTGTATTACTGTCAGTGATACAAGTCAAAATTTCTTTCAGCATACCTATTTTGTCGAGTACTGCAATTTTTATTGCAGTAATATAGGTTTTGCTTAAACTATCATTTGCCCATTTAATATTCATTAATCGTTCTTCAGGAATGCAGTCTAACGAATTACAGTCAATACGGTGGATAGAAATTCCTTTACTTCTAGTCACCACACCCACAATGGGCTCGCCTGGGACTGGAGTACAGCATTTTGCAAAATTATATAACATTCCTTCTAAACCAATAATGTCGTTCGTTTTCGTTTTTCTTTGCCTTTTTGGTGTAAAAGTAGGTTCGTCATTTTCAATGGGCTTTTTAAGTTTGTTAACTACTTTCAATGCTGTAGTTTCGCCACATCCGATAGCTGCAAATAAATCCTCGACTTTTTGATAATTCATTGAATTTGCAACTTCGAGTAATTCTCCTGATTTAATAAAGTCATCAATATTAGCTTTTGTAAATTCAGCTTCTAAGTTTTGTCGACCTAGTGTAATGTGGGCTTCTCTGTTATGCTTTTTATACCATAGGCGTATTTTACTTTGAGCTTGTTTAGTGACTACGAAATTCAACCAATCCAGACGAGGTATGCTATTTTTTGCAGTTAAAATTTCAACTATATCTCCATTGTGCAAAGGCGTATCAAGTTGAGCAATTCTACCATTGACGAGAGCGCCTATAGTTTTGCAACCGACATCTGTGTGTATTCTGAACGCAAAATCAACAGGTGTAGCGTTTTGAGGCAAATCTATAACATCGCCCATCGGCGTAAACGCAAACACTTGGTCAGAAAATAAATCTAACTTGACTCTTTCAACGTATTCTGAAGCTGTAGATACGTCATTGTCGATTTCTGCCATTTTGCGCATCCATGAAAATTGCATGTCAGTATCTGAAGCAGCTAACTTAGAGCCTGATTCTTTGTAACGCCAGTGTGCAGCGACACCATATTCAGCAACATCGTGCATTTCTTTTGTACGAATTTGAACTTCCAGCGGTTTTGAGCGAGGACCGAGCACAGAAGTATGCAAAGAACGATAAAGATTGCTTTTCGGCATTGCAATATAGTCCTTAAAGCGTCCGGGAATAGGCTTAAACTGCGAGTGTATAACCCCTAGCGCTTCATAGCACTCTTTTTCATTATCGACGATTACTCTGACTGCTGTTATGTCGTACAAATCATGAAAAGCGACATTCAACCGTTCCATTTTGCTGTAAATGCTGTAATAATGTTTAGCTCTACCGCTAATATGCGCATTTATTTTTGACTGTTTTAAACTGTGCTCAATTTTTTCTATCAAAAGCTTTACTGTTAAATCTCTTTCAGCCTTTTTTTCTGCGACTAATTGCGCTATTTCGAAATATTTATCAGGATGCAAATATCTAAGCGACAAATCTTCTAATTCTGCCTTTATTTTACCAATACCTAATCTATTTGCTAACGGAGCAAAAATATCAAGCGTTTCTTGCGCTATTCGCTGCTGTTTTGCTTGTGCCATGTAGTTCAAAGTGCGCATGTTGTGCAGTCTGTCAGCCAGTTTCAAAAAAATTACTCTTATATCATTAGCCATTGCTATAAACATTCGTCTAAAATTTTCGGCTTGACGTTCCTCTTTTGACTTAAATTGGTATTTACCTAACTTTGTAACACCTGTCACTAAGTTGTAAACATCTTCACCAAACGCATTTTTTACGTCGTCAGATGTTGCCTCTGTATCTTCGATTATGTCATGCAATAATGCCGCAATAATCGTGTCTTTGTCAACTCTTAACGTTGCGAGAATTTTAGCGACTTCCAACGGATGAATTATATAAGGTTCTTCACTCAGTCGATATTGTCCTTCATGTAACTTTGAGGCGAAATTAAAAGCTCCCTCAATGTCTTGTATATCACTTTCAGGTCGATTTTGCTCTATTAATATATTTTTTAGTTGGTCAAAAAGCACTTTATCTGTCATAATATTATACATTGTATACCTTAAAGTGATTTTTTACCATACTTTTAATAAATAAGGATAAAAATGGACAAATTATACATAACGACAAATGATGGCTCTATGATAAACTTAAAAGTCGTTGCAAACGCTTCAGCTAATAAAATTGAAATTGAAAATAATTATTATAAAGTGAGAATAAAGGCGCCGGCGGTAGACAACAAAGCAAATTCTGAACTTGTAAAATTTCTCGCTAAACTTTTAAATATTTCAAAATCAAGTATTCAAATTACTCATGGCGAAAAAAGTTCACGCAAAACAATTTTTTTGAAAAATTATTTCATAAATACAGAAAACTTTTTTGAAGACACTTAAATTACGAATGGAATTCGTTATAATATTCCTTTGATATATTGGCAGCGGATTCATACGCATTTTTGTTCTCAATTTTTTGTTGTTGAGCATACGCAATATCAAACATCATGTTCGCTTTATTTACCGCTTCCGGATTTTCCATAAAAATTTTCATGTCATTGTTGAAGTTATCGCCTTTAAAATTGACCTGCGAACGACCAATAACTGCTGAATAGTCATTGTTCAAATTTTCAATTTCCTGTGCTGTCATTTCGCTAACTTCATTTTCCATTTGCTCGTGTTCTTTTTGTGCCGAGTGAAATTTATTCGCTTTAGAAATATTTATACTATTTTGGTTATTAATATTTGGCATTGAATACTCTCCTTCTGGTCACTCATGCTTAAAAACATGAAACTGTTTTTTTTTGCTAGTTTAAACTTAAAATAGAACTTTTAATTTACAAATTTTAACATTTGCTCTATTTATTATATCATGTTTCGAGAAAAAATATAATACTATCAATTATATGATATAATAAATATTGTTATTGCAGAAGATAAATTCAATATTTCAATAGCTCACCTATACCCTAAGTTCTGACTTATAAAACAATTACTAAACAATTCTACACACAATTTAAGGCAAAAAAATATTTTTTCTGTTTTTATTATATAAGGTAGTGCTTTGGGGTTGAAAAAATTGGTTAATTTTAATAGCAACAATAATTTGAATAAATATCCACCTGTAAGTTTTGGCAATTTGACAGACACCTCGTCGCCGAAAACTCAAGAAACATCTTTTAAGTCTAACCAAACGAACTTGGGTGCATTGGAAAAAGGTACTCTTAAGCCAACGAAAAAGAAAATGAGTGAAACACAAAAATACTGGCTTAGTGTCTCAGCAGTAGCTGGTGCTTTGTTAATCGCTGTGTTTACTCTCGGAAAAAATACAAAAGCGGTTGCAAAAGCCACCACTAGCGCAACGAAAAATAAACCAAACTCAATTCCTTACGTGAGAACCACACCTCCAACACCTCCACCGCCACCTCCACCTAAATCGGGAATTTTTGCAAAAATGCGTAATGCAATAGCTAATAGATATACCCGAATAAGAAATTGGCGATTTCGCAGGACAGATGCTACCTCAAGCTCACCAACCTCTGCTCGTGAATCATTTTTTAAAAGATTTTTCAAGAGAATGAGACCTGCGACACATAATGAAGCAGTAGTTCCTCCAACATCTACCGCATCTACCCTACCGACAATTGATAATCCTCGGCGCACGTATAAAACAACAAATAGTACTCCTCTGACGGCTTCAAAATCTAGACCTAAAAGAACTGGCGTTAAAACCTTTGAGCGTAATGGTTTCCAAGTTACAGAAAGAAGAAATGATGATTTATTAAAAAAAAGTACTATTACTGCAGCAGATGGCACTGAAAAAACAATCCTAAAAAGAGACCCTTGCGGCTTTCTTCGTAGCCGGACTATTACGGCACCTGATGGTTCTAAAAAAACAACTTATTTCTTTAATGATGGAACTATTGAAAAAATAGTTAAAACGTCTAAAGATGGTGTCCAGAGTACTAAACTCCCATCGGGACTTCGTTATTGCGAACCGGAAAATTTACCTTTTGCTGAATATGAACAATATTTTACGGCACAAGCTAGGAGAAAATTGTATACAGGAAAAGGTGGACAAATACAAATAAGAACAGTTTCAACTACCGGCACAGAAGGCACGAAAATAGAACATATAGTATATCGTGGTGATAGACAAGTCGAAAAAATTTATGATGAAACTTCTAAGGTCGATGGTACGCATAACGTTAATTTTGAATTTTACAAAAAACCATCACAACCTCCAATATTGGAAAGAGAACTTGCATATCATGTAGAAAGTGATCAGATATATTCATTAACTGAAAGAAAGCCTGCAAACATAGCTAGACTTGAGAGAGAGCGAGGTTGGAATACTCTTGCTGAAGATGGGAAACCTTGCCTAATACAAAGAACAGTCCGTTTCGATGAAAATAACAATGTATCTTCTATAACTTGGTATACTAGTGTAGAAAAAAATCACTCTCAGGGAATAACAAAAAATTACTCGCTTGATAAGAAAGTTCAGAATGTGGAGGAGATTGGTAATTTTTCTGGTGATGCAACGCATATATTGCCTGACGAACTAAATTTCAAACCAGTCACATATAACTAGCCCATAAAATGCGAATACAAAAAAAAGATTGTTTAAATTAAAATTACACGCACACGTATATGGTGCTTTCAGTATCACGTATGGTATGATATAATAAATATCGTTATGGCAGAAGAAAAATTCAAGATTTCAATAGCTCACCTATACCCTGAGTTGCTAAACCTATACGGCGATTATGGAAATATTCTTGCGTTAAAACAACGATGTGAATGGAGAAACATCGCAGTTTCAATAACCAATATTCATGTGGGCACAGAAATTGACTCATCAAAATACGATTTATATTTTATAGGCGGCGGTCAAGACATGCAACAAATTGCTGTAGCCGATGAATTACAAAAAAATAAAGAAGCTTTGCTTACTGCTGCGACGAATAATAGTGTCTTTTTAGCAATTTGCGGAGGGTACCAATTGCTCGGTGAATATTACAAACCAGCAGTTGGGAAATGCCTCAATGGTATAGGACTACTCGATATATATACAGAAGCAGGCGAAAAAAGATTTATTTCTAATGTAGTAGCTAATTCAGATTTTGTCACACCCTCAACTCTTGTCGGCTTTGAAAATCACAGTGGGTTGACTTATATTAACGGTGAAAAAACAAAACCTATTGCTAAAATTATTGTAGGCAACGGTAATAACGGCATGGATAAAACAGAAGGCGCTAGAAAAAATAATGTTTTTGGGACTTATTTGCATGGTTCTTTTTTGCCTAAAAATCCACACTTCGCAGACTATCTAATAAAACTAGCGCTTGAGAAAAAATATAATAAAGAAATCAAATTACAACAATTAGATGACACAATAGAATTGCTTACTCATGAAAAATTGTTAAAGAAAAATCATTAGCATGCTATAATGTTCATGTGACTAATTGGAGAAATTTATGCCAGAATATTATATAGGGATTGATTTTGGAGGAACAAAAATCTTAGCCGGTCTTGTAGACAAATCGACAGGACATATACTTTATTCTTCTAAAAAGAAAACTAAAAAAGAAAATGGCATTGAGGCAGTTCTTGAACGAATTAATTTATGTATTGCAGATATTTTAGAAAATTCGACGATACCGATGACTGAAATTCAAGCAATTTGTATTGGCGTCCCCGGACAAATTGACCCTAGCTGCGGAAAAATTATAGCAGCCCCAAATCTGAATTGTATAAACATCAACATCAAAGATATAATTGAACAAAAATATTCAATTCCCGTTTGTATAGGAAATGATGTCAACGTAGCGACATTAGGTGAAGCTAAATTCGGCGCAGGTGTCGGTTACAAAGATTTTGTATGCGTGTTTGTAGGCACAGGCGTTGGCTCCGGTATAGTTAAAGACGGAAAAATCCATAACGGTGCAACCGGTACCGCTGGTGAAATAGGTCATATCGTTGTAGATTTCGGAGGTCGCCCTTGTGGCTGTGGCGCAAACGGATGTCTTGAAGCCTACGCCTCTCGTACAGCTATTGAAAAAAGAATTATCGGCTCTTTGCAAAAAGGCAAATATTCAGCTATTTCAGCTTTGATTACCGACGGCAAAACTATTAAATCGAATATGATAAAAAAAGCACTTTTGTGCAATGATGAACTTGTTACGCAAACTCTTGATGAAGCAGCAAAATACCTCGGTTCAGGACTCGCATCAGTGATAAATTTCTACAATCCGGAACTAATTATTCTCGGCGGGGGACTTATTGACAAAATAGATTACTTTTATAATGCAACTGTAAAATACGCTACTGAATGGGCTTTGCCGACTCCTGCAAAACATATTATTTTTAAAAAAGCTATGCTCGGCGATTATTCAGGAGTTATTGGCGCTACTTTGTTGGAGACTACTCCATCGGTCTGTCTGGCTGAGTAATTCGTTTTTTTTTCGCTTTTATCCATAATAATTATGAATTTAGTTATTTCGAGGATAAACAATGAACAAAGTTGAACAAATATTTAAAATAGCACAAAATGCAAATTGCAGTGATCGAATTATAGTTTTTGTTAATTCATTCAAAATCGTCGGCAGATTGTACAAGGATAAGTACGTAGACGGTATTTTGACTCTCGTGAATGCAACTATTTGCAATTCACTCGAAAATTTCGAATGTTCTTTTTCTCACCATTCTTACAAATGGCTCAATATATTCGAGGATGAAATAATTGCGTTCAGCGTCACTGATGAGTCCAAAGATTAATATTTGAGTTGAAGTGGCGGTCTGTTCATAAGTTCTACCGCTTTTCTTGCAGTTTCTTCTTGTTCTTGCAGTGCTTTCTTTTTTTGCGGATTATTAGTGTATTTTTGCGCCATTGAAGAAAGTGCAGAAATTTGATTTAAAATATCTACAGTCATGTTCAAAGACTTGAAAAAATCACCTTCAAATTTAATCAGCCCCATATCTTTCATAGTTGACACAGCATTATCCCAGCGTTCTGTATCATCATCATTTGTTGAAATTAGCCAAGAATATGTCGCATCTGCGAAATCAGAATCCACATTGACCGGCTTGACGTTTGCATGACCAAGTTTATATTCTTCTAATTTGTTTATGTCTTGAGCTGTTTTTTTCATACTATTAATTATCGGTGATAAAACAGGGTAAGATACAATGTCATCACTGTAGTCGTCATTTATTGATGAAATTCTATCATTAGCAAATGATGAAACACACGCAGCCATGACTTCAGGCGATAAGTCAGAAAGCGTACCATCGATAATCAAATCTGTTAAAAACAGCTCATTCGTTCCTCGCACTTTTGACACTAATTCTCCACCTAAATTTAGTTCGTAATTACGTTCATCAAGTTTTGACATGTAATTTTTGTCCATTAGTATGTCTTTTAATTTGTTACTTTTTTTAAGCAAAAATTCTTTTTGATAATCACCGTTTGTTGATGTATGAAGCAAAAATGATTTGTCGAAGAAAGCATTCGCTTTTTCTTTCGAGAACAAGCCACTTGATTGTTTAATTAAATCAGTTACAAAGCCATAAGAAATATTAAATTTACTTTGAATTTTATCAGCAGGTGACGTAGCCAACATAGTAGCTTTTTCTTCATCAAAATCATCTGCTACTAAGACAACGACATTACCTATTTCGTCAATGCCTCTGCGACCGGCTCGCCCTGACATCTGTGCGAATTCACTGGTCGTAAGATATCTTCTTATAGTTTTGCGGTCTTGTTCACTTTTGCATGGCTTACTCAAACTGGTAAGAACTGTGGTTTTTGCAGGCATGTTTATACCTGCAGCCAATGTTTCTGTAGAGAATACAACATCTAAAAGTCGAGCATTAAACAAATTTTCAACAAGGGTTTTATATGCGGGTAACATTCCGGCATGGTGCACACCCACGCCGTTTAGCAATTGTTTTTTTGCTTTTTCATCAAATTCAAAACCTAATATCCCATTTTCTTTCTGGGCTTTTTCTATGTATTTTTCAATTTCGTCACATTTTTCCATTCTGGCAGCGACTTTGCGTTTATGCCGAGACTGTGTACTTGTGATGTTTGCTGAATATTTGTCTGCTAAATCACAACAATCTTTTCTGCTAAAAACAAATACAATGGCAGGAATATCATTTTGAGCCTTTTTGGTATGACTCAACGTACTGAGCAAAGCGTTTATCAAATTAGGTTCAATTATTTTTTTAGCAATTTTTTCATCTTTTCCCGAACTCATAATCTTTGGACTGAAATTTTTTGGTACGACATCTGTATTTGCAAGCACTAAAGACATTTTTTCGGCTTCTTCTGTATCTAGCCCTTTTTCATTTAAAGCTGCAACAAATTCTGTGGTGTAAATATTTTGTTTTTCATAACCAAAAATATTATAAATCACCTCTAGCCCTTTGTCATGACTACTTTCTTCGTCTTTCGGTCCCAAAATATCACCTAATTCCACCAATGCTTTTATTGTTCTTTCATTTGATTCCGGGTTTTTGATTGCTTTGTATAATTTTTGCATATTGATTTTTTGAGAAAAAAGTGGCAGCAATCCCTTATCGTAGCTAAATTCTTGGAATTTCAAAGGCACATGTCTTTCTGAAGGTGGCACATTTATCAATGTCACCATTTTACTGCTATTCAGCTCTTGCATCCATTCTGTAATGCTTTCAGCATTCGATACAGTCGCTGACAAGGGTATCAATTGCACATCTTTTGGCGAGTACATGATTGATTCTTCCCACACGGAGCCTCTGTCATAGTCGTTCATGTAATGAAATTCATCTAAAATTACTGTCTTCAAATCCTTCATTACAACTTGTTCTTCTTCAGTTATATTCGGTTTTAGCATATTATGATAAATTTCTGTTGTCATAACGACGATTGGTGCATTTGTATTTTCTTTTATGTCGCCTGTCATAATTCCGACATTTTCTTTTCCATATAAATCGGAAAAATCTTTATATTTCTGATTGCTCAGCGCTTTTAGTGGTGTTGTATAAAATGTTTTTTTGTTATTTTGTAAATTATCAAACATTGCAAACTCAGCTATGAGCGTTTTGCCTGTGCCTGTGGGCGCTGTTACGAGAGTCGAATTACCTTTTTTGATTGACTCTGCTGCTGCAAGTTGGTATTTGTCAGGTGTTATATTCGGTTTAAGATCATGAAATATTTCTCTGACTTTTTTGTGATATTCATTATTAGGATTTATAAATACGCCAAAGCTGATAAAGTTTTTATTCAAAAAGGCAATATTATTCAAATCAGAGTCCATTTTTTCTGCTAAAAAATTTTGTCGATTTTGCTTTTTCAAATTGGCTTTTTGTGAAAAATCGTTATTATTTTTCCTCAAATCTATTTTATTTTGCCACAATATTTTCATTTTATACCTTTCTATTTTAATTTCATAACTTCATCTATATCTAAAATGATTGTATTATCTGTTTCTTTCATTAAAGTTTGTTTTATTTGTTTTAAATATTCTTTTCTTGAATTTAATTTCTCTTGGTAGGCATAAGAACAAGTTTTGTTTTTTTTAAACTAGGCATGCTCTGCCAAAATTCTTTTTATAAGCACTTCAAAGTATATTTCAATGCACTTAGCCGCTTTGGGATGTTTTTTTAAATACGTTAAAAGTGTATCTTGACCTTTAGGGTTATTACAGGACTTACAGACAGTTAAAAAGTTTTTAGGTGTGTCTGCTCCGCCTGCATTCTTTGCATAAACATGGTCAATAGTCGCTTGCGATGGTTCAAATAACCGTTGCATGATTTCCTCGTTTTTCATTGTCGACAAGTAGTTTATGAATTTATACTGTTCATCGCTGCTAGATGGGATTTCACTTGTGAGTAAAATTATTTCGTTCAATATCCTTTTTTTAGGAGAACTCCGTCTAATATTTTTCAATAATTCAATAGCTTTAGTTGTATTAAAAAATGATTTACTCTCTTTATAATTTCGCTGTACTACTGTGCTGATTTCGTACTGCGCACTAGGTGGCAATTTGTTTATCAGTTCATTTAATTTCCCTATTTTTTCTTTTTGTTCTCTGGTAATATCGCTCAGCTTTCGTAATTTAATAGAGTTCAGCAGCTCCTGAATGTGTTTT
>CAZTVM010000020.1:16171-22081 GCA_964617065.1 uncultured Muribaculaceae bacterium | reverse complement strand
CAACTAGTTGGCTTGTCGGTTGGGCATACTTGCCCAACAAAAATTGTGTTTGTTTTTTTATTTTAGTTTTATTATTTTAAAATAAGCTACAACTGCTTTTAGGTTATTAATTATATTGAGCTTTTATGTTAGCAGTTGTAGTAGGTTAATAAACTTTTTTATGTCGCATAGCTTGGGAATCTACTTCTGCCATAGCAAGAGTAATCTCCGAAGCGACCTCTCGGGCTGTTTTGCATTCTTAATTTTGCTTCCATTTTTTGATTGTACCGAACGTTGTTTTGTCCTACACTCGGGGCTGCTGCGCTTCGTCCGCCTACTGCTACTGTAGTACCCATTGTTTGCTCTACAGTCGGAGCTGTTTTTAACATTTCGCCTACTACAGGTGTTTCCGTCCATTTACCGAGTGACTCAGATATAGTTGCGCTTATATTTTTTAAAGTGAATCCTTCCGGCGTAAATACTCTAGTTATACCTGTTCTGGCAGGTGCTGCTGCAAGTGAGTTCGCTGCATATCCTGTACCTTGAATGACCTTTGTTGTTCCCCAAGTCAGTGTTCTAGGGATAATGGAGACAGTATCTACGGTGTCCATAAAGTAATTAGTCAATGACCAGGCTTGTGCGCCTCTTACACTATTTCTGCTATTATGAAACCAACAATGCTCCGGAAGTATTTCACCTGAGGTCATGCCTAATCGACCTCCGTCGAATGCTTTTAAAGGTAATTCACGCAAACCTTTGCTTATAGCGCTTTGAGTTAATTCATTTATTTCTGCAGATGTGAGTGTTTTGCCTGCCTTAGTTGCGGCTGCGATTGCTTCGTCTACAGTTTCCGCTACGGCTTTTTCGATGGCACTTCTGTAGGCTCCTTGTGCCTCTGGCAGTAATCCTTTGCTTGCTATGCTTTGCGTTATTGCGTCATCTATACATGCCATTGCCTCATTTACTGCTGATTGTTTCATTACTGCTGCTGCTGCATCGTCTCCTATTTGAGCTAATGCTCTGACTTTTGCGATATCATCAGCTACCATGTTAGCTGCGTTTTTCCATCCAGTTTCTGTAGCAGCTTGTTTGACTGCATTATCATCAGCATTAGCTGCGATTTTCTTCGCCGTTTTTATAAATGGTGAAGTAGAATCAGGAGTAAATGTCTCACCAGCGCCTCCGCCAGGTTTCGTCCATGCTACATTTTGGGCTCCATCTATCGCTGCATTCTTAGCTGCTTGCCCTGCAGCTTCTGTGCCTTCTTGTAGTGCCGCGTTTTTGGCCTCCCCAGCCTTTTTTATAAACTTCTGGAAAGTTGCTAGTTTGTCATCAGCTGCGCCTAGCACGGCTTTCATGTTAGCAGTACTTGCTTCATCAATTAATTTTGCTATTTCTCCAGGGACTTCCCCTCCGGCGGCTTTTATTCTTTTAGCTGCCGCTTTAGCAGCCGCTAAAAGTTCCTGCTCGCTGGCTGTTGCTAATTTAGCTATGGCTGCATCGTCGAGTCCGGCAGTCATTTCAGTCAACAAACGTGCTCCTGCATTGCTTATAGTGGCACTCTCGATAGTGGCACCCTCTAAATTTTTTATCATCCCATTTCTTAACGCAACGGAACCGTTTTTCGCAGCTTCTTTAGCAGCAGCTTTTAATGCATTTTGCTTCATCCCTTGAGAAACAGCTGAACAACCACCCTTGAGTCCCCAAGCAGACAAAAGTGCAATGGTGAAAGCAGTACCTGCGTTTTCCCAACCTGCCTGAGTAGCTTGGTCGTCTGTGCTGCTGCTTATTTGATCGTAAGATTGTTTAGCCATTGAAGCAGCCTGGAATAGTCCGTAGCCTGAGTAAGCCGCAAGGACTAAGGCACCGCCAATACCGGGCAATAGAAAATTAGCTGCAAGCATCGCTCCCCCGAAAACAGCAAGTCCCATTATTGCTTCCATCGGATTAGATAAAAGTCCGGTAACTATGTTTATAGTAGCGCCTTTAAAGAAACTCCAAAGAGTATTGCCGGCACCGATTTTACCGTCATTGGCACCACCGTTCGAGGCTAAGTAGCTGCCTGTTCTAATGCTTCTGCCATTTTCGTCATATCCTTCAGGATTTGCAAGGCATTTCCCTGTTTTAGGATCCGCATAATTACCATATCCGTATCTATACTGTGAATACCTGTCGTATGAAGGGTCGAAGCCTACTGATTGAACGCTCATAATCTATTCTTCCTTTTACTAATTTACTAACCTTTTTTATTTTTTCGCAGCTAAAACAGCACGAAGCGAGAGCTATGTCAGGTACTATACCTAACTATTGCATTGTTACTGTATTCACAACACGGCTGAATATAAAACTGCGACTTTTTTTGTTAGACCATCATGTCTGAGTGACAGACAGTCTTTTTTACAAATTTGACCATTTACTTTTACATTTTTCTAACCTTTAAGCAATTCAAATATACTAAACTATAAAACTAACCTTACATATATAAAAACAAATGATTTATAAAAATTGCAAAAAGCATGGAAATATTAAGAAAAATTAACAATTAAAATAATAAAAAGAATAAAGCAACGCATTATTTTAATTTGGCTGTCAGCCTATTTAGAAGTAGTTTAGGATATTCTAACTTTAAAAAGAAAGAAAAAACAGTGTAAAAGAAAAAACATAAAACGGTCATAATTAATAGTTTTATGGTAATAAAAAAAGAGCAGTTAAAATGCATTAAATTGTTAACAGGCAGCAAAATGAGATAGGTTAAGACAGCAGCAATGGCCATTTTAAGGATATTTTTAAAAAAGAGTAAATAATCAAGTTTTATTTTGCGGATAATTAAAGAGCCAAGCAAAATAGCATTAATCAGAGTAACGAGCGAAGTCGAAAGTGTAATGCCACCGATATCGTAGTCTAGAACTGAGATAAATAAATAATTTAAACCGACTTTAAACAATATAGAAAGAACAGCAATAGCAAAAGGCGTAGCAGAATCATTAAAAGAGTAGAAAACACGAGTGATTGAGTCACGAAAGACGTAAGGAATCAGTCCGACTGATAAGAAATAAAGAGCTTCGCTAACAAGCGCTGTCGCATGAGCGTCAAATGCCCCACGTTGGAATACTATTTGTACTGCATCGTAGCCGCATAGAAAAATTAATACAATAATAGGAAAAGCAATAAAATTCAGTGTTCCAATACCTTTGTTGAAATAATATTTGATGTCGTCGTATTGTTTTGCAGCGACTAGTTTAGAAAATAAAGGAAACAATGGCACCAAAAAAGCAGTCACTAAGACGCCTAAAGGGAACTGGTATAAACGATTAGCGTAGCTGATAGCAGTCCAAGCGCCTGTTTGTAGTTGAGAAGCAAAAAACATGTCTACGTAGATATGAACTTGACCGACTGATGAACTTAAAATTGCAGGAAATAAAAGTTCACCAAGATGTTTAAGCTGAATATTTTTAACAAAATCAAAGCGTGGTTTCAAAGTGTATCCGAGTTTACGAATTTTAGGCATTTGTACAAGTAATTGACAAAAAGCGCCGACAGTCGTTGCAGTGGCTAAAACGTAACCAGATGAGTCGTTTTTAGATAAAACCAATGCCGCTATGATGACGACACTCATTATTAATGGCGAAATATTAGGCAAAAGAAATTCATTATAAGTAACGAGTAAGCCGTAATAAATACCGATTATTCCACCTAAAACGAGAATAGGCGACATTATTTTTAAATGCATGCTCGCAAGCGCTACCAGCTCAGGATTTGTTGAATTAATAATAAATTGCATAATTACATCAGAAAAAGTAAATGTAAGAATTGCAAAAACAACAAAAAATATGAAAGACAAAGTCGTAAAAGTTCTGAATAAATTTACAGCAATTAGTGGCGCTTTTTCGTCGAATGAGGGAATGATTTTAGAGAAAATAGCCACTGTCGCACTGTGAAAAGGTCCACCGACGCCGCCTAAAATCAGTATCGCAATAGCAGGAATTTGATAAGCATAAAAATAAGCGTCAGATACTACACCTGTGCCGAAATATTTCGCAATTACAACATCTCTAATAAATCCAACTAATTTACTCACGATTGTGACAATGGCGACTAACCATGCTGCTTTCAATATACTGACTTCTTTAGCCATTTTCTGCACCTTTTAGTTCTATGTAAAGTCGTAAAGCATTTTTCTTCGTAGGTGAAGTATTTAAAATAGTGTAGGTTACGACATTTTTGCCTTTTTTAATATACTGAGAAATATCGCTGTAAACTTTCGATTTTTTGTATTTTTTGAAATCCATTTCAAAAGTTTTACCATTAATGTTTATTTCAACTATAGACGGAGATTGTTTGTCACAAACGAACAATTTAGCGTTTTTGTACGGCGCAAAAAATGTTTGTCTGTATGAGACTTTTCGTTCTTCTGAATTTAGCTCGATAGGCGGTGTCGCAATGATTACTCCGGTGTAATAATGTTGGATAATCTCGTCGTATTTGTAGCCGAGCTTGTCCATTTTGCCTGCGCCCCATTGGCTCATACCTACGCCGTGTCCGAGTCCACCGCCTGTGAATTTTATATTTATGATTTCTCCAAGTTCATTTTCTTTAGTGCTTTCTGCTCTTTCGATATCGATATAGAAATTTGCGCTTGCTAAATTTTTGTTGTTTTTTTGAAAAATTTGCCTTATAACAAGTTCTTTTTTTACATTAAATATATTTTTATCAGTGATAATTTTTAGCTCAATGACTTTAGCGGAGACGCCTCGTTTAATTATTTGAATATCTTGCAATGAGCCTAACGTCGTAGCATTAGCACAAACAGGTATAACAAAATTTGCAAATGATTTATTAAAAATAGTTTTAGATAAAGAGTCTTCTAATTCTTTTTTAGTCCAAAGAGTTTGCCACCTAAACATTGGCGAGTCACTGTCAAAAGTTTCAGGGTTTGAGCCGTAGAAATTGCGCACATCATCTTCGTTTTTAAGTTGCTTTATTTTTTTGTGGTCAGGCTTACCAACTAAGTACGGTATTGGAGTAGAAGGGAATGTCGGATTTCCTGTTGCAGAAAAAGCGTTTTCATGGTTTTCAGTATATCCGCCTGCTGTTGAACTGTACAATGCTAAAATTAAGTCGTCATCATACATAGCAACGTTATTTTCAGTTTCTTCAATCGCTTTGTCTGCTAAAGGATCTTCGGTGTTAGCGCCAAAATACACTTGACAAGCCACTGAATCACAAATGTCGTATTCATTGTAGTATTTTGTACGAGGTTTTAAAACGTAATTTCTGGCGGCTATACTTTGTGCTTTTAGTGCTTCTTGTCCAAACCTCACAGGCATTTCATTCGGGACAACTCCTCGTAAATATTCGTTTAGCGGCAAAATATTCACAACCGCAAATGAATTATCAACCTTTTCGCTTTTTATAATTTCGATTTCACCACGATAGGCTGCTTGCAAATTTTTTCGTTTTAGACCTACGACCTCGACCAATCCGTTTGTAGGAACAATAGACAGTTCTGATTGGGGGTTTCTGAGTTTAATTTCAGTAAGCTTTGTGTTTTCTTTTGAAAAATAATAAGCTTGAAAAACATTGTTTTTCATTATAATTTGTAAAACTGTGTTTTTCGGTAATTCCGCAAGTTGAACGTTATCTTCTTTATCAAAAAGTGAAAAATCCTGAGCAGAAGTCAGTTCGATTTTGTTAAACTGATATTTAGAAAAGTCATTGTTACTCAAACCAACTCGGACGATGTTTGTCTCTATAATATTATTTAATGGCGCATTGTTCGGCACTGCTTCAAAACGTTTTTTTAATTTTAATGGCGGCAAATCAGCGTTGACCGTCGGTTGCACACATATCATAATAAAACATATTAAAATTAATATTTTAAAAGATTTAATCACTTTTTTACATCCTCAAAAATTTTATTATTGCTCGTAA
>CAZTVM010000020.1:0-16161 GCA_964617065.1 uncultured Muribaculaceae bacterium | reverse complement strand
TTTAATGGTTTTATATTTTAGCTTCTTCATGTTTTTCTATTTCTTTATAAAGGCAATGAGGGATAGGAATGTATTCACTTTTATAAAAACCAACGTCCTTTTAATATTAATTACTTTAACAACTTTCTCCTATATTTTAATACCCTTATTTTATTCTAAATTAAAAGATTTAATCACTTTTTTACATCCTCAAAAATTTTATTATTGCTCGTAATGCAAATCGATAAAATAGCTACCGTAGTCCAAAACATAATTTGTATTTGCGGTCTGAAATATACCGTATCAACAAAACCGTGAATAAGCAATCCTATCAATGTGAGTAGACAACCGGCTACTACAATTTTTGTTTGTAAATTTTTGAAAGAAACAATAAATTTCATTGCATGGTAACAAAGAAGCCCTATGAAAAGTAAATAAGAAATAAGAGCAAAAATCCCGCTTTCCAAAGCTGTTTCGAGATAAATGCAATACGCACTAAGTGCATCAAATCCGCTCATCATATACAATCCATAGATTTCACGAAAAACTTTATTTCCGACACCTATGCCAAAAAGTAAATTATCCTTGAGCATTTCAATTGAGGATTGGTAGACATTCATACGAAAAGAAGTTGATGAGTCTTCACGCAATGTAAAAATAGACAAAATGCGTTTCAAAAATGCAGGCACTGAAGCTATTGTGATGACAGTCAAAGCCGTTACGCTCGAGACAATACCCCACCAAATTTTTTTAATCTTAGAATTTAATTTAAAATCCTGACTAATAATTTTGTACGATAAAAAAACAAATCCCAGTGCTATCGAGCCCAATCCTAAATATGCACCTCTACATCCGCTGTAGAATATAGCCAGCATTGCAGCCAGTAGCATAACTAACCAAGTAAGAAATCGTTTGAAGTTTAATTTTTTCAAATTTAAAAAAACCATTACTAATATTGAAGAAAGACTACTGAGTACAAAGCCACCATATAAATTAGGATTATAAGGTTTCAATGTTCCAAAAACTCTTTCTAAAATCTCTTCAGGATTTAAGTTTGTGGTGTCTTGCCAAGTTGCGCCGGAGAGAACGCCTATTTTGCTTTGAATTATGCCGATAACACTTTCGGCTGAACAAATTAATGCAATTAAAAAAATGAAGTGGCGTACTTTTTTGGGATTGTATCTCAAATATTGCAAAATTGAAAAATAAAATCCTAGATATATAAAAGTTTTAGAAATGCCCAGAAGACTTTCATGAAAGAGTGTAGAATTAATTGTGCTTACAACACAAAAAACGAGATAAATCAGTAAAGCTGCGTCCCACACTGTTAATTCGATTTTCTGTCCTTTTATAGTAAACATTTTTATCGCAGTTAAAACGAACACAGCAATTGCACTTAACCCAATAATGTCGCTAGTCGCTACAGTTGTAAGTAAAATTGTTAAAGTAATAAAAAACAAAATGAAAGAGTCAATATTTCTTAAGATAGAGCTGTTTTCCACTATAAAAGACATTTTATTTTGTGAAAATTCAAATATTTTATTTTTTAAATTTAGTATATTACTTTCAATCATTATTAAACAGGCTTATTTTTTTACTTCATTTAAAATTATGAGATTAGAAACGACCCCTGATAGTTTGTAGTCAGCGCCTTCTAACACAACAGGAATTCCTATTTTTATTTTGTTACCGCCGACAACAGGTCCGTCTGCTGTTATTTTGGCGTCATCTTTTAAAGTCACTACGAAATCGAACAAGTATGGATTGCTATCATCTTCGACTGTAATATACTTTTTCTTTGTGTTCAAAGCCGGCAATACTGCTTGTCTGCGAATTTTTTTAACTTGTGTAACTGATAAATCTTTATAAGGCACATTTCTTATTGTTAAAAAAGTTTTTTCAGTAGTCGAAAATAAAGAACTTTCACTTGTAGTCGTCACACCTCTAAGCACGACATCAAATGCGATTGTCTTTTCCGCTTCAACAGGTGTTTCTGAAAAACTTTTATTATTTCCTGTCATAACAAATAAAAATACTGAAAATACTAAAACTCCAGCGAGTAAAATTACGTAATCAAATTTTTTCATTATTGTTCCCTTTATTGTTAAACGCAAATATTTGTATTACAACATAATGTGTCAAGAGCGTCTGCTATTTCTGTGATAGTGGTAGTTGCACAGCCGAAATATTTGACTACAACGCTAGCTGCGAGATTTCCTATAATAGCTGAGTCCTGAGCCGAAAGTCCTGCAGCCAGCGCTAAAGAAAAACTTGCTACAACAGTATCGCCGGCGCCGGTTACGTCGAAAACGGCTTTTTTGTTAAACACAGGTATTTTTTGCATAAGTTTGTCTTTTTCAAATACAACCATTCCTTCGCCACCTCTCGTGATTAGGACTATCTTCGCTTCGATTTTGTCCAGAATATCTTGTCCTGCAGATTCGAGTGTTTTTTCATCTTTTATAAAATATCCGACAAATTTTTCACTGTCAGGTTGATTTGGAGTGAGTGCGTCAGCGCCTTTGTACCGTTCTAAATCTCTTTGGGCGTCTACAATAATCAACTTATTATATTTTTTAGCAGTTGCAATAGTTTTGTCTATAATATTTTGCGTGAGAAAACCGATGTTGTAGTCAGATAAAATTACGCAATCATAATTAGGAATAGCTTTTTCGATATTGTCTAAAACTTTTTTTTCGACTTCTTGAGGCATTTTATTTTTAGACTGTCTATCGACTCTGATAATTTGCTGAGTAACAGAGTGAAAACAACAACCTGAAATACGTGTTTTAACAGTAGTTATACCATTATTATCTTCGACCATATATTTTGTGTCTATTTTTGCCTTTTCAAACGCATCTAGCAAAATTTGTGCGTAATGGTCGTTTCCATAGGCGCCAATAACTGCGACTTTCCCATTATTTAACGTGGAAATATTGTGCGCTGCATTCGCTGCTCCGCCTAAGATGATGTTAGTTTTTGAGTGTTGCAAGATAATAACAGGTGCTTCACGTGAAATACGTTCCGTATCACCGTAAATCATTTCGTCTATAACCATATCACCTACTACAAGTATGCTCGGTTCATTTAATTTTGATAATTTCCCTTTTAAGCTATCTTTATTAATAGTAAACAATTTCTCCCTCTTTCTGTTTCAAAACAAAAAACTTCCTTCATATATAAAAGTATTGTATAATAATTTTAGTTTAGCATAAAAAAAGTTTAGAACAGATTAGTTTATGAAAAATGATAAAAAATTAACAAATAAAAATGAAATAAAGGACTTATCACAAGAGGTCGATTTAGATGCGCTGCAAAAACAGCTGATGAGCGCTTCTGGTCAACCTTCAGAAATTACGACAGCCTCAAGTGATGTCGAGTCTAATGACTCAACTGATTCAAAACAAGAGAAAGCAGTTGTTCCTAAAAATGATGATGCACCTACTTACAAAAAATTTGTCATTTACATTAATAAGGACAATGTAGAATACGTAGAAAGTTTAACTCAAGAAGAACGCAATAAGGTTATTAATCGTTTTTTTATAGCAAGCTCTGTTAAATCTGAAGAAGAAATAAAAAAAGAAAAAATAAAAAGTTACTTTATACATGGGCTGATTGTAATTTTTACCATCGTTTTTTGTGTGCCGGCTTTTTATGCCTTGGTCAACGCTTCGTATGAAATAACAAGAAATAATTATAGTATTTCAGAACAAAATATTATCAAATTATACAAAAGTAAAAAGAACGCTAAAATTTTAAATCCTCAAGACGATACAAAGGCGAAAAATAAAAATTAAACTATGCTAAATCAAAATTTAAAACATTATTTTATAGGAATTTCACTTTCACCTATTTCTAATACAGAAACTGGTATTGCGGTTTTAGACAAAAATATGCAAATAATTACTCTGGATAAAGCTTTTTCTGTGCAAGATATTTATCATTTTCTCGATAATTTCCCATCATTAAAAAATTCTGTAATAACAGTATCTATGGCTGATGATGTTTCGCTTTTAAATAGTAAATGGAAGGTGATAGCAAAAAAATTTCAATTTTTAGCAAATAATGATAACTTTGCGAATAGAAATAATTGGAAGCAAAAACATACAAATCGGGGCTGTGAATTATTTTTGCAGTATAAAAAATCAGGAATTGATATTTTTAGATTTAGTTTAAGTGAACTAAAAAAAACATTAAGTCTGTCAGGCATCTACAAAGAACGATCTTCTGCGGATTGCAAATATTTACAAAATGCTCTGAAAGTTAAGTTTTTTATGGAAAATATTATGTCAAATATGCTACCGGCTTCACAATTAGAGGCGATTTTAGGTGGGATTTTAGCACATAAAATTTATTATGGCGAAGAAACTATAGACTACAAAATACTATACAGTTACAACGGCATTGAAGTTGTAAACCTTACAGCTGACAATGTTTCTGTGGATTTGTAATTTTATTATTTTTATCTTTCAGACCCTAAAGAAGGCGCAATAGTGATGAATTTTCTGACTAAATCGCCGTCCCACTGGACATTTGAACCTACTTGTAAAATTTCGCAAGCTTTTTTAACACTCAAACCCGCTCTATAAGGTCTGTCACTAATCAGTGCATGGTAGCAATCAGCTATTGATACAATTCTCGCTTCAAGTGGTATATTTTCGTCTTTCAAGCCGTCAGGGTAACCGCTGCCATCCCAATGCTCATGGTGATATTTAACCATTGGGATTAAGTCATGCAAGGAGGCATTAGGCGATAAAACCTTTTCTGCACCAATCGTCGGATGTTGTTTCATTATAGCCCATTCGTCTTCATTCAAATTAGTCGGTTTTCTTAAAACATTCTCAGGAATTCCTATTTTTCCGATATCATGGAGTAACGCACCAAGTTTTATGCGTTCAACTTCTTCTTCCGGCAAGTTTATAGCCCTTGCGAGAGCTTCTGCGTATAAAGAAACAGAGCTGGAGTGACCTTTTGTATAAGTGTCTTTGGCGTCAATCGCTGCAGCCAATGACGTTACTACTTCTATCAAATGGTTTTTCGATTTAATTTCTTCGCTTGTAAATTTATTTATTAATTCAGCGTCTAAATTGATACCTATTTGTGCATGCCGTTTCACTAGGACAGATGTAAATGAATGCAGTGCAATATCATCCCAAAAATCAAAATCATCAGAACATACAATTGAAGAAATACCGTTTTTGTACCCCTTGCTCATTGACATATACATAGCCTGTTCGGCTAAAATTAAAAGTTTTTCTTGTTCTTGATTAGAGTTTGGATATGTAGCCATTCCGATTGAAATTTTTATAGGCCCAACACCGTCTATTGAAACGCATGAAAGCAGGTATGAAATATATTCAGCCAGATACTTCGCTTCGGCTGTATCTGTATCCGCCATGATAATACCGATCTCGTCACCGCCGTAACGTGCTGCTACATCGTTTTGTCGTATATTTTTCTTGACAACTTCTGCTACTTTTTTTATTATCTCATCACCTTTTGCGTGTCCGTGAGTTTTATTAATATCTGAAATATTATTTACATCAATTATCGTGACAACAAGATTTTGTGAAGTATTTTTAGCTATTTTTAATTGTGCAGCCAAAATTTCTTGGAATTTTCTGTGATTGTACAAATTCGTCAGAGCGTCTGTTGTTGAACTTACAAGTGTATTCTCCATTAATTTTTCATTATGTAAAAATAAACCAATATAATTCGCTAGTATTTCATATAAAGAGCTATGTATTTCTGAAGAATTATCTCCTACTAATAATGCTCCGTATGTTTTCCCCATTGTTATTATAGGAACTATTAAAACTTGTGATTTATTCAAATATGGAATGTTCAAAAAATCACTATCTAAGGTCGTCAATTTCGTGTTTTTTCTAAAAACATCTACTATTGGATTATTTTCTTCTCTTAAAAAAACTCTCGTTGAATAAGTGCTACCTATTTTGTTTATCAGTTTTATATTTATATAGTCAGTCTCTGGGGCACAAACACCAATTGCGCTGAATAAACAGTTTAATTTATTGACAAAAATGCCATGCAGCGAATAAAAAAGTTCTGTAGAGCTTGTAGCTGATTTGAAAACTTCATTAAGACATGTCAATAAATCAGAATAATTGACTGCACCGTAAGCTTTACTGACATATTGATTGTAACCGCCGTACAATCTGTTAACTTTGTGATGATTTTTTTCAGAGTTAATAGCATCTGTCATACTTTGGTTAATAGGATTAGTAATATTATTAACGACTTCGGCTAATTCGTCTACGCCTTGGTTGCTTATATCAAACTTTTTCATTATCTTCCTAACAAAAACACTGTACTTTCGCACAAAATTGAGAGACTTGTTTAATTAGACTAAGGTCATGTTAGCACAATTAAGCACTATTTACAATATAAATAGATAATAACTTAAAAAAAGTTTTCATAAACAGGCAAAAATAAAGGCTCTGTTAAAAATTATTTTAGCCGTTTCTAAGAGTATTCCAACATTCACGCCAAAGTTGTGGGCTTACATTATCTGGTGGATTATTTAAACCGTAGTTCGCACTCAAACTATCAATAAAATCATTCATTGAACCTTCAGAATTATAGTTAAAATTGTCACTGCAAGAATTATTATTTTCACAAGGATTATTGCCATTTTGAGAGAAACCTCCGAACATATTAGCCAAAAATCTGAAAAAACCACCCAATTGTCGACCTGGGGCACCACATGGGGTTGCACTGCATGGTGAAAAACTATTAAAACTCCGATTAGTGTTACAACCTGAATATCCGTTACCGCACATGACAAAACTCCTCTATATATTTCTCTCTATATTTATATAAAAACATTCTGCCATAAAAAATTGCCTAAAATTTTTTTCTACATCATATAACGTATTTGTAATAAATTCTTTCAAAGTTAATTGAATTTTTTGTCGAAGAAATACATAAGAATAATCTTAGGCAATCATGAGGGAAAAATGCTCAAGCAAAAAGCACAATTACTGCAATGTCAAAAAGAGTTGGCAAATGCAAAAAACACATTGGAGTTAGCACGTATAGCGCATGAAAAATATTTAACAAAATTTCAGCAATCAGATTTAGACGAAGCTGTTAATTATTATATTGAAACATTGAAAAAAGACCCTAGTTTGCCTGAAACTTATTATAGATTAGCTTGTTTGTTGTGGGAAAAAGGTGAAATAGGTATTGATACTGCGCTTGAACAATGTAAAACAGCGCTTGAAATTTCTCCCAAAAATGCGAATGCTCATATTTACACCGCTTATTTTTTGAAATTAGCTAACAATCTAGAGGGCGCAGAAAAAGAATTTTACGAAGCAATAAAGTTACATCCATTTCACTCTGCAAGAGCTCGATTGTTTTTATCGATGCTGCTTATGGAAAAAATGGGTAAAGAATCAAAAAATATTTTTGAGCTACCAAAGCTCCTTCACTATTTGATTTCAGGCACTTTTATGATGTGTTGGGATAAGCCATCGCTAAAAATGATGTATTCTTCTATAAAAGATGACATTGCTTCTTTCAGATATAAATTTTTGGGCAGTATATTTGAAAATATGAAAAAAAATGAGAAAGCAATACAAACATACTCTCAAGCTGCTGAAAAAACAGGACATGTTGAGAATTTTTACGCTTCAATTGGTGATGTATGCTTAAAAGAAAATAATCCTCAAGATGCTGTCGTTGCTTATAGAAAAGCTCTCAGAGAAAATCCTAATAACAGAAATTTACTGGTAAAATTGGCAACTGTTCTTCAAACTTATTTTGAGGATAATGTCGATGAGGCTATTGATTGTTATACAAAGCTTCTATTGCATGAGCCTCAAAATGCAAAAATATATTATGAGTTAGGTCATTTGTATATTCAAAAAGAAGATAGAATTAATGCTGTTAATGCTTTTAAGCTTGCGCTAGATATTGATGTTGAAAATCCTTTTTATCATAATAGTTTGGCTTATGCATTAGTGCAAGTTGAGCACTACGATGAAGCTATTGAACACTATAAAAAGGCGATTAGTATCAATCCTGAAAATGAATGGACGTCGATTGTGTGTCAGGCTCTAGGACTAATTTACTATCAAATAAAGGAAAATTCAGAAGCAGCGTTAGCTTTTTATGATATGGCAATAGTTCTTGACCAGAAAGCGATAGACGCATACATAGCTATTGGTGATATTCACTTTGACGAAGACGATTTAGACGCGGCAATTAAAAGTTATTGTGATGCAATAACTGTTGACCCCGAAAATGCAAAAGCCTACGGGAAAGCAGGTATGGCGCTTTGGGAAAAAGATTATGTAGAAGAAGCTATTATAGCATACAATAAAGCTATAAAATATGATCCCTGTTATGCTTTGGCACAAAATAACTTAGGTGTTATTTACCTAGATGGAATTGGAAATGTGCGTGAAGCGATTTCGCTTTTTGAAAAAGCTGTAAGAATTAAACCTGACTATACGTTAGCTAATTTTAATCTCGGTCGGGCATATCATTCCATGAAAAACCGTACCCTCGCAGCACAATACTATCAAGCTGCAATTGATTTGAATAAGCTAACTAATGAACTTGACGAAGAAGATATAGAATCAAGGCTTTACGATTTGTTTAGGGTGAACTAGAATAATCCGTCTAAAGCTTCTTTGATAATGCTGTCTCGTCTAGCAAATGGTTTCAGAGATTTAGCGTATTTTTCGTTAGACATTGCGTCTTGACGAATGGAGTCAGTAGATTTGCCTGCATTTTTTAATGTGTCTTTGATTAGTCCAGACATGTCTGCAGGTCTGTCGTCAGGATTTTTAATGATAGTCGTAATAGCACCTAAAACTGCTTCTGCGTAATCGTCGTCCCCGTCAATACCTTTTACAGCTACTTCAACATCGTCTCCGGGGAATGCAGCTATACTAACTATATCCATAGGTGAGAAAAATGGATTATCTTCTGAATTGGCAATTGTGCTGTCTTCTGAGCTTTTATTCGTGAGTGAAATCTCTACATCAGGGAAAATACGGTGCATTTCAAAAATATCAGAGGAAGGTCTTTGGTGCAAACCTGACTCGCCTCCAGCTGTTACAGTTTTTTTACAAGTTAACATTCCGTCATTGTCTACTGTTTTACGAATTGAATTATCACCTTTAAACATGACTGTATCTGCATTAAGTTGTGACAAATATGAAATATTGTTGTTCTTAGTTTTATAATTGTTTTTGTAATTATTTGTGATTGAATTCATTGAATTCGTATTTAAAAATGGCATTATTGTTAACATTTTCGGCAACCCCTTCTTTATCTTTCTATACTAGTTTAAGTTCAAAAAAAAAAATTTTGCACGTATTACTTTATTATTATTAAAAAAATTTACATATCTTAATTTTTCTAAAAGAAAAGTCGTAAATGGTTTACATATCTTAATAAATAGTGTATAATTAAGAAATAAAGGTGACAAAATAAACTTTATTGTTATAGAAGTAGTAAATGATGAAAAGTATATAAGAGGTAAAAATGTTCAAAGAAAATAGTTATGCGACTAATATGGTTTCGTTAACTAATCGATTGAGAAAAGACAATGACAGAGATTTTTACATTGATTTAGATGCCTCTGGAGTTGACTACAAACGAATTACGATAGCAGATTTAACACGACAAATCAGTGCTGTTTTTAGTTAAATGAGATTATAATTGCAAATTTTTGAACTGGTGCTTAAATTATTGAGTGCCAGTTTTTGTGTTTAAAAATGTAAAAAAAAATTAATATATCACTAAAAAAAAGCAATTTTAGACCTGAAATAGTCTTTATTAATGTAAGGGAGCAGTTTGCACGTAATAGAGGTATATTAATGACATACGCAAATGTCGGTAATTTCATGGGGCTTACACTAAATAGTGGTAACACAATAAAAAGTGTACCACCAAAGAATCTTGGCAAGCTTTTAGGTTTTACTTCGGCGAGTCCTGAAAGAAAGTCATCTATTCCAGTCTCTGCTGAACAACTTTTAGCGATGAGTACCGATATGTTGCGCAAAAATTCTAAGCCAGACGAAAAAGTTAAGCAGAATAATTTTGAAATAAAAGATGAATTACCTGAAGAAAGTGAACTTGAAAATTTAGAACAAGCTATTATCAAAGTGTGAACGCATTAGGCAGTAAATCATAAATACTGTAGATTACGGGATTGTCTGTATCAGGGTTTTCATTTTCAACTATTATATTAATATTTTGCTTGCTAATAATTGAAAATTCGTATAACCATTGACGGCAAGCACCACAAGGTAGGCAGTGTCGAGTTTCTAGTCCTACTATGGCAATTGCTTTAAGCTTTCCTTTTTCACCAGATGTAATCGCAGTAGAAAGGGCATTTCTTTCAGCGCAAAGAGAAAGCCCGTAGCTCGAATTTTCTACATTGCAGCCCAAAAAATAGTTTCCGTTGTCATACAAAACGCAAGCGCCTACGTGGAAGTTTGAATAAGGTGCATAAGCATTATGAGCTACAGAGCGAGCTTGGTTAATCATCCATAAATTTTCTTCATTTTTAGCTGTTTTCATTTATTTTAATCGTCCTCAGTCAGCGGTCTCAGTAAGATTATTGAATACAAATTAATTTGTACAAAATTATGAAATTCGCTTCTGCGGTTAGACTGATTGCGATACGTTATCTCACAATTTTTCACGGCAATAAATCTTCTGCTGCTATTAAGTATATCAGAAAGTATGCGATTTTGTTTGCCTATTTTAGGTAAAAATACGTAGCCCTGAATTTCATAGTCTTTAGTTACTATTAAAACTTTTTCAGACCATAGACCTGATTCAAATTCATTTTCCACAAAAGCTTGTTCTTCCATAAAATATCCTTGTTTTAACTACATTCCTTGCGATAAACCGAACAGCGGTAGGTAAAAGGCTAGTGCCATAAACAAAACTATAAAGCCAATGACTACGATTAAAAGTGGTTCCATCATTTTGGTGACTATATCTACAGCTTTGTCCAATTCTTCATCAATAAAATAAACTGCATTTTCTAGCAAATCATTCAATCTACCTGACTGTTCACCTGTCGAAATCATGAATGTAATCATATTAGGTATTATTTCGACTGATTTTAGTGCTACTGATAGTTGTGCACCTTGTTGAACTTTTAGGTTTGCGTTATTCAATGCTGCATGAATGACCCCATTTGTTATGGTAAGGTTTGCCAAATATACACAGTCTACGATGGGGATACCAGCGTTGTATGCAACTAACAATACTGTCAAAAAGTTTGAAAAATCTGATTTTAATATTAAATTATTTATCAGCGGCACCTTTAGTGCGAGTTTATCTAAAAATGCTCTTGAAGGTCCCCATGATACAGATTTTATCATTAAATAAACTGCAATCGCTGCACCTGAGATGTACAAATACCAATAATCTTGTATAGAAGTGCCTAAGGTTATACATGCCTGAGTAATAGCCGGTAATTCTCGACCTGTTTGAGCGAATGTTTTTGCGAATTCAGGGAATACAAAAGTAACCATTACCAAAACAATGATAATAGCAAGAATAATTACGAATACAGGGTAAAGCAACGCACCAATAACTTTATTTTTAACAGCAGATTGCTTTTTTAGCAAAGCTGATAAACGACCAAGCGTTTTATCCATTTCACCTGAATCTTCTCCTGCTTTAACTAGTCCGATGTATATTTTATCAAATATATTCGTATATTTAGCAATAGTGCCTGCAAAAGTGGCACCTTCCATAATTTCTTGTCGCAAAGAAGTAGCGATAGTTCGAATTCTTTTAGATGTAGAATCATTACCAATAAAAACTAAGCTTTCAATAATAGGTATGCCAGATTGATGTAAAGTTTGAAAGGTTTGAGTAAAGTCTATTTTTTCTTTTAGAGATAGCGGCTTTACACTATTATCAGCTCCGTTTTTGCTGACTTGTAAATGAATATTAATAAACCCCTGTTTTTTAAGCTTCACGAGTGCTTCACGTTGATTTTTGGCTTCTATAACGCCTTTGTCAACTTTGCGACTTCTTTTTTTATTTGCACTATAACGATAATACCCCATTCATAACCTCTTTAATCGACAACCGGTCCAAGAACTCTTATAAATTCACTAATAGAAGTTTCACCTCTAAGTATTTGGTTCAAGCAGGATTGTTGAAGCGTTTTCATACCCATACTAATTGCGACTTCTTCTATTTTCAAATCATGCACACCATCAGCGATTAGTTTTTTTAATTCTTTGTTCATTGCCAAAATTTCGTAAATACCTAAACGTCCTGCGTAACCGTCGAAATTACAATTTACGCAGCCGGCGGGCTTATAAATATCACGTTGCATAAATTTAGCGATTTCTTCTTCACCTAAAACTACGTTTCGGGCCTCATCTTCTGTAGGTTTTACTTTCACCTTACATAGTGGACATAAACGTCTAACGAGTCGTTGGGCGATAACACCTGTTATTGTAGAAGCGACAAGATATTCTTTTGCGCCCATTTCTATTAAGCGTGAAATAGTAGCAGCTGCTGAATTTGTGTGAATGGTACTTAATACCATGTGACCTGTCAGTGCTGCTGAAATAGCTGTTTCTAATGTTTCAAAGTCTCTGATTTCGCCGACTAGAATAATATCAGGATCCTGACGTAATATTGCACGCATGCAATTGGCAAACGTAATTCCTGCTTTCACGTTCACTTGTGACTGGTTAATACCATCAATCTTTATTTCTACAGGATCTTCAATTGTTGTTATATTAACCTTTTCATCGTTCAATGATTTTAGAATGGAATATAGCGTAGTAGTTTTACCACTACCTGTCGGACCAGTAGCTAGAATAATTCCGTTTGGAGTCGCTATCATTTTTTTTATTTTTGCGACATCTTCTGTAGAGCCGCCTATAAGTTTAATTTCCTTGTCTGCTGCATTTAAACTAACTGCAGGCGCTAGAATACGGATTACCATTTTTTCTTTGCCACTGACTGGAATAGTATTCAGACGAAAATCGTATTCTTTACCGCCGTATTTCAGCGTAAACGTTCCGTCTTGTGCTCGTCTGTGTTCTGCAATATTCATTCGAGAAAGGACTTTAAATCGAGTAATGATAGACTGTTCTGTCTTAGGTGGAAGTTCAAACATTTCACGTAAAATACCGTCTTTGCGGTAACGTACTACGTAGCCTTTCAAACGTGGTTCAATATGTATGTCACTGACTTTTGTGTCTATTGCATCTGTGATAATTTTATTTGCAAACTTAGCGACCAGACCTGTTTCGTCCTGCAATTCTCGTTCGACTTGTTCAAATAATGTTTCTTCATACTCTAGTTCAGCCGTTTCTTTTTTCATTCGTCTCATTAAAGAGTCGGTTTCTTTAGTGGCTTCGTTGTAATACGTTTGCAGGCATGACTCAAATTCCATATGCGTAATTATTTTTGCACGCACTTTTTGTCCTGTCAGATATATTATATCGTTCAAAACTCTTTTGTTGTCTGGATGTACCATCCCTACAACCAGTATCTGCCCATCGCTGCTTATCGGTACAACAAAATTTTGTCGAATAAAGTCTTCAGGTAATGCTTTTATTAATTTTGGATCTAATCGAAGCTCTGAGGAGGTAAGAACCTCTGTACCTTGCTGTTCTGACAATATTTCTTTTAACTGGTCTATAGTAATAAATCCTAATTTTACGAGTGCTGAACCGACTGGCGAATTATCTATTTTTGATTCTTGCAGCGCTAAATTGAGCTTATTTTCGTCTATCATTCCTCGCTCTATCAGAATATCGCCTATGCGTTTTCTTCCTGTTGAATTTTTGCTTGTTAATTTTTGTTTTATTTTTTTTTGTTCTTGCAGTAATTCTTGGAGTTGTAGTGTTGTCGTATATCCTAATTTTACAAGAGCTGCACCTAGCAGAATTTTTTGTTCTTCTGCGTATTTTACAGCATTATCCAGTTGTTCCTGATTTATCAATTCATGAATCAGCAGAAGTTGCCCTAGTTGAGTTTTATTGTCAGTGGATATATTTTTTGCTTGTTCTTTTAGCGATTTTTTGCTTTTGATTGTCTCTACTTGAGAGCAATATCTTTGTGTGTAATATTCCAAAAAATCATTAAATTCTGCAAGTTCCAGTTCTATAACTTTGATATTAATGGTTATTTTTGTTGATATAAACGAGAATGCTCTATCTTGCGAGAAATTCTCAGTAACTGCGATATAAAGCGTATCCTTTTTCATGTCTATAGGGACGAAATGATACTTAGTTAAGTCTGTTAAACTAAACTTGTTAGCTACATTTTCATTGATTTTATTTTTTAATTTACTTAGTAATTCTTTAGACATTGATACTTCTTTACATTCGATTATACATTACAGATTAGTTGTTCCGGCAGCTTCCACAACATCTTCGTTGTCTTTAATAATTCTAGGTGTTATTAATATTACGAGTTCTTGTTTTTCGTTGCTAGTCGCAGAGTTTCTGAACAGCATGCCTATTACTGGTAAATCGCCGAGAATTGGTGTTTTGGAAACTGTTTTTGTTTCAGCTTCTTGAACTAAACCGCCGATTACTAATGTTTCACCGTCTTTTATTCGCACATTACTTAATTCAAGATTTCTTCTTTTAAGCAAAGTTGCTTGCAACTCTGAAACGCCGTCACTGTTAGGTGCATAGATTTTTTCTGAAATAGTTGCATAGTCTGGTTTTAAATTAAGTGAAACATAACCATCTGGACTGATGAATGGTATTATTTCTATTTTCATACCGTTATCGTTGCCGATAGTATACGTTTTTTGAGTGCCTCCTCCGACCATAAATTGACTTTGCAAGACTTCACTTTTTACTGATTTAACGTAATCTGAGCTCAAATCAATTGTTGATTTTTTGCCGTTAGTGACGACTATTTTTGGATTAGACAGCACACGGCCTTTGCCGTTTTGGATTACGTAGTGCAAATTCTGCGTAATTGCAGAAGGTTGAGCGTATCTATACGAGGCATTGTCTAAGCTGATTGACGGGATTGGGGGCTTAGGCATGCCTGACCAGTCTGTTGTCGTTACAGCTTGACCATTAACAACTGTAGTAGTAGTAGATGGTTGAAACAGTGATTTTTCGAGTTCATACGCTGCCCATTCAGCATTAGCGTTTACGGTATCCATCGGATTTTGCAAAACGACACCTCTTACGTAACTACCAAAATCCAAATCTGAATAATTCGTCAAATTATTAACTGATTTCCAGAAAATAGGATAGCCCGAAGCTGTTTGAATACCGTCCCCACCGATTGAGCCTGTGAAAAAATTTGAATAAATATTCCAAGTGTTATTAAATTCTTTAGAGCCATTTTCGCCTAACTCAACTATTGACATTTCAATGTAGGCTTGAGGCTGTTTTCTATCATTGTGCGCAATAAAATCGCTTATCAATTGTATTTGTTCTTCTGTGCCACCGACTACTTCAATGTTCCCGATTGAAGGCAAATAAGAGATAGTCATAGAAGCAGCACTCAAACTGTACAATTTACCGTCTTTTATTGCATCTGAAGCACTACGACCTGCGCCTCCTCCACTAGACTGTTGTACATTATCATATCGAATTGTACATGCTTTATAGGCGCCACCTAAAGTAACTTCTTCTTTCCATGCTGCCTTTAAATTTTCTTCGCTATCGCTCTCATTATTAGAACTACTCGAAACGCCTGTTTTTTGTTGTTGCAATTGTTCATCAAATTGAAACAATGTTTCGCATATCATAGTAGCCATTTCTTTTGGGGTAGTATGATTTACTTTATAAGTTGATACATGTGGTTTCACGTCGATTTTAGCAATAACTTTTTGAGCTAATTTGAAATCGTTTTCAGTGCCGAACAATAACAGTTCGTTTTTTATTGGATTGCTAGTTGCGACATTAGAGTTAGAAAGTCCGGGTCTGTTTTTTCTAAATACATTTGCATTCAAAAAATCAGCAGCACTTGTAGAATCAAGGTATTTCAGAGGAATAATGCTCAAATTTTGTTTAGTAATATCGAGCTTGTTACTGACATCATTAGGCATTACCAACACTGTATCATTTTCTACTACATAAGTCAGCTCTGACATTTGCGTAATCATTTTAATGGCGTCACCGAGTTTTACATTTACCAAATCCAGAGTTATCTTGCCATCGACTTTATCGTGGAATACTA
>CAZTVM010000019.1:0-23793 GCA_964617065.1 uncultured Muribaculaceae bacterium | reverse complement strand
ACACACACATTTAAGATTGATGAATTGAAGAAATACTATGACACAGTCCTTTACTTGGATTGTGATGTCATTGTAAATAATTATATTGATGAATTATATAATATAGATTTAGGAACAAACATTATAGCGATGGTTCCTGATATTTGGTATAAAAAACAACTTAAAAGATACCCCGACAAAAAGCAACCATATTTTAACACAGGCGTTTGCCTTTTTAATTTAAAATTGTTTAGAGAGGAAAACATTTCCGAAAAATTAATAAACTATTATCTTGAGAATAAGGATAGTATTACCTATCCCGACCAAGATCCAATTAATGTTATTTTGGACACGAGAATTTTGGAATTAAATAGCAAATACAATTATTGTTGGCATTGGGAAAAAAATGAATATTTTGAAGAATACGGCGAAATCGATATTAAAGAAGCCGTAATTATTCACTATATTTTTAATAAACCTTGGTGGTCTATCAATATTCATGTATTAAGCAATAAATATTTTAAAGTTGTCAATACTTTACCTAAAAAAATCAGAAAACCTTATAAAAATTTCAAACAGAATGTTTGTCTATGTAAAACCAAGATTTATTTGTTTGGAATATTTACCATTTTAAAGATTGAAAATTTTTCCAGCCATACAAATTATTCATTATTCGGTATTAAAATTTTAACAATAACAACAACTAATAAAAAGAGTTACGATATAAAATGTATAAAGGATATGGGGAAATACTGATGATAAAAAAGAAAAAACGATTATTAGGTATAGTCTCAAAAAAAATATATACACAAACAGGTTTAGTAAAACATAAATTTCTAGGAATAACATATAAAAAAAGTTTTATAGAACCTGAATGTGCTAAACCATTACCCAAAGACTCTTTAGATGACGTTTTGAAAATATTAACAAATTTCAAAGAATACGTATATTCTTTATGTAAAAAAGATGAATATAATCTTGTTTTACATAGGCATCTCGGAGATTCTTATGTTTTACTTTGTATGAAAGATTTATTTGAGAAAAAATATCAAAAACCTCTGCACTTCATTGTTCGTCCCAGACAGAAAGTATTAATGGATTTACTTAATATTTCAAATTATTCGATTTTAGATTCTCATGAACTTTTAGACATTCAGGATTATGCTTCTCAAAGTAATTATATTGCTACAAAATATATGGATAACTTAGAAGAAGATGTTTTTATAAAATTATTCCCAGCTATTCCAATACTAGATAGACCTTTTATTTGCACAGCTGTAGATTATATAAAAATTAACTTTCCGTATAAAAATTTTGTCCATGGTTGGGGATTAATGCTTGGTTTAGAAGTTTTTAAGGTAAAACCTCATTTGGCGGAATTAAATATTTCTCAAAATTTTAAAGAAAAATTGAAAAATGTTGATTTAGATAAAGTTATTTGTTTTGCGCCAGAAGCAAACAGTTGCAATTCGATTTCAAATGTTTTTTGGGAAGCTTTAGCAAACGAATTAAACAAAAAAGGCTATTATATTATAACAAATGCTGTTAACAAAAGTAATATAATTAAAAACACTAATTATATAGATTGTTCTTTATATGATTTCATTTGTTTAGCGAAACATGCAGCAGCTTGTTTTTCTATTCGTAGCGGGTTGGCAGATATTTTATGTGCTGTATCTAATAAATGTTATGTATTTTCTACAGAAGAAATTTTTGAAGATTATTTTTTAATGCAACACTGCTATGATTTACCTCACAAAGTAAACGAAATCAGAATAAAAAGCGAATTGAAGAAAAATGAATTAAAACGAATATTGAAAAATTTATTGGAGGAATTTTAATGAAAATAACAATGTTAAAAAAAATAAAATTCAATTATTGCCACGGCAAATTATGGCAATTAAGATTATTTGACATTCCAATATTTCAGTATACCAAAGAAAAAAACAATAAAAAAAGTATCAAATTCCCATTTTTATCTAAACAAAAGAAAAAACCTTTAATGTTTTATCTAAAATATAATAGTCCAAATTTCCATAGTCTTTGGTGTTTACACAAATGGATTGAAACAATCCGATTTATGGGTGGTGACTATGTGATTGTTTGCGACAACCCGACATTAGAATATAAAATTATTAAAAACACAATATTTGATACCAAAGAAAATAAATTTATAAAAAGTGACAGAAAAACATTCAAAAGTATTATAAATAATATATGTGATACTACTTGGATAAACGCAGGCTATTCTCATTTAACAACATTTTCAAATGCAAAAAAGCTAGGAATGGAAGAATTTTGGAATATTGATGTAGATGATACTACTTTTTTTGATACGCCACAAAATATCGCCAGAGCTTTAGAAAAAGTAATGGAATATTCTAAAAAGAACAATATAGATGTATTTTCACTCGATATGCATGCTTCAAGATTTTATAATAAACATTGGAGTTTTGGCGTGTCTTACACGAGAAATAACTCTAAATTATTTAACATAATTAAAAATACAACAACAAGAAAATGGCGAGAAGATTTTGAAGAACTAAAACCACTATTCGGCGAATTTAATTTAGATTGGTATTTCACATATTTAAGAAATAACAAAATTGTAAATGCACAAACGTACAATATAGATAATTTATATTTCGCTCATTGGGGTTTCGCTACACCGAATGCATTAACAAGAATTATTCAAATAGAAGAAGATGGGAAACTTTGTTTTCCCTTTGCTTATGACTTAGATATGGCAGAAAATATGAAAACAATTTTGATTAAAGAGAACATCGTTCGCATAGATGCTCAAATAAACAAAATACAAAGTCTAGAAAATTGTCGTAATGTTTTAGCTTCGTACGAAAATAAAATAAAAGAACACACAGATAAATAAATTAAAATGAGATAAGGTAAATTGATAAAATGAAAAAAAAGATAAATAAATTTTTCAATATAAGTAAAGATGAAACGCACAAAACAATTACAATATTGGGCATAAAAATCAGATTTAAATATAAAAATTTAATTGAATATCGCAATGATTTTTTGGAAAATTATTTATCGGAAATATATAAAAAATTAAAAAAAGAATACATTTTAATTGGGGAAGAAAAAATAATTCCTTTATATTTTAAAGAATTGGAAAATGCAAATATAAAAACACAATATGAAAATTTAGTCAAAAATCTAGATGATGAGAGTATGATAAATGTACAAAAAGTTATCAATAGAATTCGACAACTTTTAAAAAACGGCCATTACGTAAAAGACTATTTTGACTTAAATAAAGATGAAATTGAAAGAATAGAAGAAAGAAAAGCTGATTTTTACAAATCAATTGTGCAAATAGATGATGAAGTTTGGGCTTATAAAAATTATTTTTTACCTTGTCCTTATTTTGAAACACCTATTTTTATTGATAAATGTAATATCAATTATTTTTCTAAAATTGATAGATCAAAAGCAATAATAGATGCAGGCGCCTACAGTGGAGATTCAGCATTAATATTATCAGATTACACAGATGACAAAGTTTACGCTTTTGAACCAACTAATAACAGCTATGCTCTTTTAGAAAAAACAATTAAATTAAACAATAGCAATAAAATAATACCCATAAAATTCGGATTATCTAATAAAGAATATGAAGATACAATCTACACTTTAGACGCGGCTTCAACAATATTAGATTTTAGGGCTGACGGAAAAAATGCAGAAAAAATTAAAATTACAACAATTGACGATTTTGTTAAAAAAAACAATTTAAGAGTAGGATTAATAAAAGCAGATATCGAAGGTTTAGAACAACAAATGCTTATTGGTGCAAAAAAAGCAATCATGCAACAAAAGCCCAATTTAATGATATCCATTTATCACAGCTCAAAAGATTTTTTTGAAATTAAGCCTATGATTGAAAGCTGGAACTTAGGATATAAATTTAAAATTACAAAACCTTTTGAACAAAATATACTCACAGAAACCTGCTTAATAGCGGAGATTATGTAGAACTATTACTAGCTATGACTTTGAACGATAATTAAAATATTTGGCATATAAGGATAAATAAATGAAACTAAGTACAACAACAGCTAAAAATTCTTTTAAATATACGTGGTTAATATCAAGGATACTTCCTTATATACGTCCATATTGGTTTAGGATTTTATTGGGATTTTTAATCGCAATCCCATTAGGACTTTTAGACGGAGTTACGGCATTTGCACTAAAGCCTTACATGGATTACGTCATTAGCGGGAAAGCGTTGGAATTTAATATTTTCAACTACAACGTAATCGTCACAAGCTTACAAATGTCGATAATTTTGCCGATTGGTGTTATTTTATTTGCAATGTTTCAGGGCATTTTGAGATACTTAAACGATTACATTTCAGCTTGGACGAGTTCTCACATAACAAATGATGTGAAGTTCGATTTATTTCATCGTTTAATACACATGCATCCACAATTTTTTGATGAAAATTCATCAGGTATTATTATTTCAAGATATATGGGTGACCCACAAGCAGCGTCTGCAGGTATAGTAGATAATATTAAAACAATTACTACTGCGACATGTGGAGCTTTGGGATTAATTGCCGTAATGCTTTACAGTTCGTGGAAACTTGCATTCATAGGCGTTTTGGTACTTTGCATTGCTTTTATTCCAGTAGCAATAATAAGAAAAAGGATTAAAGAAACATCCAACAAAAATATGGTTATTGGTGGAAATATTACAACAAATATTAACGAAACATATTCAGGTAATAAAGTAATGGCTGCGTATGAGCTGCAAAATCGCCAAGAAAATTATTTCAAAGAACAAATCTGGAAATCCTATAACATAGGAATGTCACTTTTAAAAAGAGCCGGTTGGATGAGTCCATTGATGTATACAATTGCATCTGTTGGGATTGCCGCCGTTTTAGGTGTCGGAACTTATCTTATTAACTCAGGGCAAATGACCGCAGGTAGTTTTGCTGCTTTCGTGACTTCGCTGCTACTTTTATATAAACCTGTAAAAACTTTAGGTAACACTCTTACCGGCATTCAAAACATTTTTGTTGCAATGGGAAGGGTATTTGAATTATTTGACTTAGAACCCATTATAAAAGATAGTGCTAACCCTATTGAAATGACAGGTCTAATGGAAAATATTAAATTTGGAAACGTTAATTTCGAATATATTCCTGAACAGCCTGTATTGAAAAATTTTAATTTAATTGTTAAAAAGAATGAAACCATTGCTATAGTCGGTAATTCTGGTGGCGGGAAATCTACATTAGTAAATTTATTACCTAGATTTTATGATATAAAATCAGGCTCAATTAAGATTGATGATATAGATATTAGGGAATTTTCGATAAAATCTTTGAGACGCAATATATCAATGGTTTTTCAAGATAATTTTTTGTATTCAGGAACGATAAAAGATAATATAATGATGGGTAATTTCAATGCAACGTCAACAGAATTGCAAGAAGCTATAAAATCAGCACATCTTCAAGATATGATTGAAGAATTACCGAAAGGTATTGAAACTGAATTGGGGGAAAGAGGATTGACTCTATCAGGAGGACAACGACAACGTGTTGCAATAGCTCGTGCAATGCTGAGAAATGCACCAATTGTAATTTTAGATGAAGCTACAAGTGCTCTTGATAATGAATCTGAAGCTATTGTCCAAAAAGCAATGGATAATCTAATGCAAAACAGAACGGTCTTTATAATAGCTCATAGATTATCGACAATCAAAAACGCAAATAGAATAGCCGTCATTAATGAAGGGGTTTTGGTGGAATTAGGCACACATGATGAACTTATAGGCATTGAAGACGGACAGTACAAACATCTTTATGAAATGCAATTTAAAAAACAAGAAACAAATGTATAATAATTCTACTTTATGAACTCAGCTAAAATATAATTTCCATATATTTTAGTCAATTTGGCTGTTACAATTTTATTGCAAATATCTAAGCTTGGATTGTCAATAAGAATATTTATGTAATTACGTGTCAAACCTTTATAAAATCCTGTTTTTTTATCCTTAAATTTTTGAATTTGAACTTCAGAAATTTCGTTCAAATTGTTAGCTAAAAAAGAATTATATTTTTCAGCTGAAAGTTTTTTTACAATATCAGCACGTATTTTTTTTGTTTTAAAATCAATTTGGTTCGTCATAGCAGCCGCAGCAGTATTTTTACGAATAGAATAAGGAAATACATGAATTTGCGAAAGTTGAGCTGACTTCAAATTTTTATACGTAGTTTCAAAATCCTCATCAGACTCATCAGGGAAACCGACAATAATATCACAACCTAAAAAAGGATTAATGAATTTTTTATTTAATTTGTCGATAATTTCAAGGGCATGTTCAGGTGTATATCTTCTATTCATATTTTTTAATGTCTTTTCGCACATTGACTGCAAAGAAATATGAAAATGAGGACAGAATTTTTTTGAATTAGCCAAAAACTCAATCAATTCATCAGTAATTTCTAATGGGTCTAGTGAACCTAGTCGGTAACGCAAAATCTCAGTTTTTTCAATTTCTTTTAATAAATCGATTAAAGACGACGTAGTCTTAAAGTCTTGCCCCCACTGACCAATATGTATACCAGTCAAAATTATTTCTTTTATATTTGAATTAACAAAAATCTCTATTTGTTTAACAATATTTTCAATAGAATTACTGCGAGAATTCCCTCTAGCAAGCGGAATTGTGCAATATGCACACCTATTATTGCAACCGTCTTGGATTTTTAAATTTGCTCTCGTTCTTTGAACTGAGGTTATAAATTTATTGTTAAATATTTTTTGTTCAAAAATATCAGCTACAGCTTCGTTGACAGAATTAAGAAGATATTTTGATATAAAAAGTTTTTCATTGTTCCCGATAAGAAAATCAATACAATCCGAGTCATGCAAATTTTTAGTTTCTAATTGAGCGACACAGCCTGTGAGAACAGTTTTAATATTTTTAAATTTATGTTTAATATTTTTCAAAAAATATAAGGACTCATTCGTAGCATTTTCAGTAACTGCACAAGAATTTAAAATAAAAAAATCAGCAATTTCGACGTCATCAACTTTTTCAAAGCCTTCATGAACTAAGTCATTCACTATAATTTCATTCTCTAATTGGTTAGTTTTGCAACCGAGCGTTTTAATGTAAAATCTTTTCATATTAATATTTCTTAATAAAGTCCTATAATTTTAACAAATATATTTATATTTGAACTTAAAGCATGTATAATTATACTATAAACTAACAAGGGAAGACAGGTAGGAAATTGAGTACAACAGTAGAACCTATAAGATTAAATCCTTATACGACTGGCTATGGTGCTATGCGTGATAGGATGATGGAATGGGAACTTGCTGGCAGTAGCAATAAAAACCTGAAACAAATGGCTGCTATCAGTGCCCATCAAGAGGTCATGGATAATAGTAATCGTAAAAAATACATGGCACTTGCACTCGCAGTACCTGCTACAGATATTTTTGTAAATAGCGCATTAGGTGGAAAAAGTTTATCCTCAAAATTAGCCAAAGCCACTACTTCTGCAGGTAAATGGGGCGGAGCTTTTGTAGCGTTGGGAACATACTTCGCACTCACTAACAAATTAGCTGAAGACATTACACCTATAAAAAAACTGCAAGAAAAACACCCTATAATTTCAGCTATTTTACACCTTTCAGGAGGTATCGCTACCTATGTCGGCGCAGCTTTTGGATTGAATAAACTCGCTAAAAGTATGTCTAAAAAATCTCCTGACCTAATAAATAGTTTGAAACAAACTGGCGAACAGGTGGCAAGAACAATAAACAAATCTAAGTTAAACACTAACGTCATTGCGCCAATGAATAAACAAATCGATAAATTTGCAAAGCAATTTCCAACTGCAATGAAAACAATTAAAAATGTTGCACCTTATGCACCTTTTGCAGTCGCTGCCGGCTTGGTCGGCAAAATGGTTGTTGATTATAACAAAGAACGAGGAATTGCACAAGATAATTACACTGCACTTAAAGAATTGCGGAATGAAGCTCGTTACAATATTCTGTCAGAATTCAATGCAAGTCTTTCAGAAACAAATAAGAATATAGTTAATAATGATGAAAATTCTTCCTATCGGTAATAATTATCCTAAAACATTTTCAGGTACAATAAAAGGCAATGGTGGTATGTTTCCATACACTGACCCGATAACAGAAAGTGTCGATACTGACAAAATTTTGTACTACAAAGAAGGTTTTAGAGCAAACGAAAAATCGCCCCACTACACGGCTGTGAAGCTGCATGGCTCCGAACCTGCTCAATATAGTTTTTTTGCCTACCCCATAGAAAAATTCAGCAAAGCTTACACGGCTGTAGTTAATGAGCCTGCTTTTGTCGTATATGACTTGAAAAATGATAAAATTACTATCGAAAATTAAAATAATTAATAAAATCTAAAATGTGGCAATTTAATTTATGTTTTTTACTTTATAATGATGTAAGTTAGTGAAAGGTTTTTATGTCTGGAAATATTGGATTTGTTGACCCCAGAGGCGCCTTACTCGGTATAAAAACGCCTAACGGCACGTACGTTGCTTATGGCCCCTTAGATAAAAAGAATGTAAACGGTATTGATTTAAAAATGCCAAATGGTGAAGTTACGCAAGTTAGTCGTGACCAACTTTTTGAGTTTATTGTTAGAAATGCAGGTAAACTTGAAAAAACTCCAAACAAAGATGTTTTTGACAAAGCTTAACTGCCTATTAAACAATGATTTCGATTTCATTTTTAAACGTTACGTAACCTGCTTTTACGCATGGCGGTTTTTTCACGTATTTACGTCTTGCGTAGATAACTGCAGCTTTGCCTCTATTTTTTGCGGCTGAATACTCTTTTGCTAGTTTTGCACATTCATATAATGTTTTTTCCTCAATTTTTGTATTCTTCACTGTTTTTAAAAGAACATGTGAGCCTGACACATTTAATGCGTGGAACCAAAAATCTTCCGAAGATGATATTTTCGAATAAATATAATCATTTTGTTTGTTATTTTTTCCTATATACACCTCAAAGCCATCAATAATAAGTTTTTTAACATTACATTCTTTTTTATTTTTGCTTACGTTTTTTTGAGTAAGTGTTTTATTTTTGCTTTGTAATTCTTCTTCTATTTCTCGCAATTCTTTTAAATTTTCAGCATTTTTAACGGTAAAAATATATTCTTTCAGCAATTCTATTTCATTGTTCGTTTCTGAAATAATTTGATTATCAAAAAGTTTTGCTTTTTTAGACTTGTTGTAGAGCCCGTAATATTTATTTGCGTTTTCAATAAGACCGATAGCTGGGTCTAGCTCGACTATAACGTTTTTTGCAGTTTCAAAATTCTGTAGTAGAACCTCGTTTTTGTAATCTTTTATGCTGTATAAATTTGCCATAATAAGGTCAGCTTTTTCCTTGTAGGAGTCACCTTTTTCATATTTTTGAATATTTTTTTCTAATTTTTGTAATTTTACGCTTTGTTTTTTCAAATTTTTATTCAGCGCTGAAAATAGTTTATTTTGTAGTTGTTTATATAAATATTTTTTGTAATTTTGAGTAAAAAATTCATCAATCATTTCGTTTACTGATGAAAATTTTTGTTTTAAATCCATAAAATCTTGCAAAGTAAAATACTCGAAGTTTTCATCGCAACATGGAAAAAATGTTTTTGTGGTAGTAATAAATACTAAGTCGTTGTATACATTTTCAATATTCTCAGCTGTAAAAATATTTGTTTCATCATAATTTTTAATGTTTTTTCTACAAAATTCAAGCGCCAAAGGCTGAGTAATATAAAAGAAATTTTTACTGATTGCGATATGTAGTTTTTCAGAATTAGTTTTCAAAAGATTAAAAAAATCCTTAAATTGAGTTTGAGCAATATCTTTTTTGTACTGCTTTGGCGGATAAACATAAGGATAACCACCAATTAATTCTCTTTCTATGCTTTTTTCAGCGCCGATATTGTGGGCACAACCAACGATTACATTGGTCTCATAGTTATACAGAACTATATTGCTGTGTTTCCCCATTAACTCAATCGCAAGACAATAAGGTGTTCTTTCTGAAAATTCATTATAATTTTCAAAAATAATTTCAATAATTCTTTCATTTTTAACATTGATTACATCTAAAATTTTAGCATTTTCAACGTATTTTCGCAAAAGCATACAAAACATTGGCGGCGACTTAGGTTGAATGATATTTCTTTCAATTTCATTTATCTTATTCATAAAACACAAATGATAAAATTCTGCAGAAATATTTATATATAATTTTTTAGTTTCACTTTGCGAACGAATTGTCAAAATTAATTCTTTTCTTGAAGGTTGTTGGATTTTTTGTATTTTGGCATTTTTTAGAGTTTGATATTCCTCTACGACAAATGCTCGCATCGTAAGTGCATCAATATTATTCATAATGTTTTTTCTTTTGATGTAACTTCTTTTAGCTCATAAATTGGGATTTTGACTTGTGAGTCTTTTTCTTTAGCTACACCAGAATACTTAAATTCAATGGGATTAGAGCTGATAACAGTGTTGCTGCAGGTTTTTAGTAAATTGTACGTTATTTCTGAAACTAAAATATCTTTATTAAAAGTTTTAGCAATTTCAATCATTTTTTGTACAATATCGACACCGTTGCCGAAAGGTGAATAGGATTTTAAATTATCTTCATCTAAGCAGCCAATGAGCATATCGCCTGAGTGAACAGAAATTTTGATATCAACAAGGTAATTTGTGCCAGAAAGTTTATTTACAGCATCAATCTCATTTTTAACTTTTAGCACAGATGAAAGTGTTTTTTTCGCTTCAGCATTTCTTTTCCCCATAGGAATTGGTGCGCCCCAATAAGCTATAAGTGAGTTTGTATGTTTTTTGTATATGGCGCCATCTTTTTGAAATGTATTTTTCGCAATTATATTTACTATTTCATTGATTTTTGCGATTAAATCTTCCATTTTAACTTCATTCAGTAATTTTTCAAAGTTCACAATTTCATAGTAGGCAATAGTAAGAAATTTTTCAGAAGGCAATATTTCAATTTTGTCCTGTTTATTGACGATATCCGCCATTGTTTTCGCATTTACTCTATTGCTGAAAATGCTAAGTAGCATTTCTTGCTTTGCGCTTGTAGTTTTGAGTTTCAAAAAGACTGTAAACAAATAAGTCATAAACATTAGATAAAGCGGAAAAACTGTTAATACTAACCAACGAGTCACCGGAAGTAAGTACAAAATAATATCGACCAGAAAAAACAGAAACATTAAAGATGGCGCTAAATATTTTTTATTATACTTTATATTCACGAAAGCAATTAATAAACAAAAAATTAAGGTTAAAATAAAATTAATTATTTCAGGAGCGAATGAAGGGAATTTTTGATTATTTTCGTAATTTGAAATATAGGCGTCTAAAATATTTGCATTAATTTCAGCTTCAGTTAATTTTTCAGAATTAGCCAAGGTTTTCATTGCCGTATTTTCAGAAGAAAGCTCAACAATAATAATCTTATCTTTAAAAATGCCGGGTTGATAATCTTCTTTAAAAGTTGAATTTTTGTCATAAATAACAGAAAGGATTTCACCGACAGGAAAAGCATCATAATAAAGTTTTTTCTTCGTAAAATCCATCAAAATCCGACCATTCATATCTATATTGAAGTTGTAGTCATTAATTTTTAAATTTTGATTTTTAATTCTAATTTCAATATTTTCTAATTGTTCATATTTTAAAAATGCAGCAAACGGCAATGAAGGAATAAAATATGTGCGCCCTTGTTTAATTTTGTAAAGAGGCGTTGAAGCTCTGACAATTTGTTCATTATCGACAGCGACATTCGCTACACCAACCGGAGCGCTTTCAAGAAAAATATCAGGCACTTCATCATGAGAGTTATACGTTATTGCATTTTCAATACTCTCTGCCTGTATATCAGGACGTAGACTATATTTGCTAGGAAAAAAGTTTTCATAATAAGTCTTTTTTACGTCTATACCTCGTTGTAAAGTTGTAGATATGAGTATATTGTCATATTTTTTCAGAGTATCAGCAAATATAATGTCAGGAGAATGCGAATATTTAGATCTCAATCTTAGACTTTCGTACCCGACAAACGGTGAATTAAATAAAATTAGTTTTGGTTGTCCTAATTCAATATAGTCAATTAATTTAGCCAATGCCTTTCTTGAAAGCTTTGCATTGCCCAATTTAAAATCAGAGTATTGCGACAAATTATACTTCTCCAGCTCATCATAGTAGAGTCTGATTATTTCTGTATTTAGCGCTTTTGTGCTACACATAGATAAACGCATATCGACAAATCCCATTTCAAGCTTTTCAAAAATTTCCATTTTTTTTAATAAGCATGCCGATAAAATCATCAGTAAAATTATTAACACAGAAAGTATTTTTTTTGTTTTTTTATTCATACAACTAATCTCTCACATTTACATTATATTACAAATTGCTTTATATGGTAACTATCTTTTGTTAGCGTAAATGAAATTTATCAGAACTTTATATTTCTTAATAGATTTTCTTCAAATAAAATTTCTTAAAAAATTAATTATAACAATACTTTTCATTATATTTCAGAAAGAAATAAAATGAAAAATTTCTTATAATCTCGTATTCTGGACTTCTATTAATGATTTTTGTATAATAACATAGAGAACACTTTGTAGAGAGAAGATTATTAACGCTTATGTTACAATCTATTGTAAAAAAGATATTCAGCTCAAATAAGGATTTGTTGGGGGTTTCATTAACGCCCGAAGCTGGTCTTGAGGTCATAAAATTTAATTTACATTCTAATGTAGTAGAGTCATATACCTCTAGACACCTGCATTTTAATCCGATAAAAAAAATGGTTGAAGATTTTGAAGAACTAAGTAAAGCCTTAGAAACCGTGCTAGATGAACTAAATGTAGAGGAAGGCACACCTGTAGTCGTTAATTTGCCTAGCTTTTGCTTTAACTTTATGGATGTGGAAACAATTTACGCTGACACTCCTGAAAGCAGGCACAACGCAATTCTATCTGAGGTTGAACAGTTGTACATGTTCAAACAAAATATACCTATCGTTAGTGAAATTGATGTCCCGAGCAATAATACTAACAAGCCCAAAATTGCTTATGTCGCAGTGCAAAAGGATTTGATATCAGATTTGAATGATGTATTTAATGGATTGGGTCTTTCTGTTGTTGCTTACGAAAACAGCTATTCTTCTTTGCTGAAAACTGTTCAGTATTTTGGATTTGCAAGAGAAGAAATGACATCTAATGCCAATTGGGGACTGATTTCTGTAAATCAAAATTCTTACACTATTTTTTCATTAATAGGTGACAATCTATACGACACTTTTGAAGAACCACTGGCTATTAAAACATTTGAAAAAGATGAAGTAAATTATGCAGTAGCTTCTGTTATTAATTCTAATCTTCAGTATTATAATTTTTCGTCTTTGTTAATTATTAATAATTCACCAGATATTAATGCATTAGATTTAGCCAATCAACTCGAGTTCAGCAATAAAATTCAATACGTTGAAAATAATGGACTTAGAATTGAAAAGCTTGTTTCTGTTAGCAATAATGTTTCTCCAAATTTGGTTTCCCAAATTAGTTGCTATGTCTTAGGCGCAGCTATTTATAACGCACTCCCTAATTACATTTTGAAATTCAATTTGAATGATGAAGCTGAGATGGAAGAAATCGACGAAGCTGCTTTCAAAATCCTAGGCGTTCCTGTTGAACTCAACGACACAAACTGGATTAAAATGATAGTTATAGTGCTAATGTTTACGTTCGTAGTTTTCGGCTTCGTTAACATGCTCGTCTACTTTTGGCAGTCTAAATTAAACATTCAACTCGATAAAACTTCTCGTTCTATTTCTGATATCCAAAACGAAATGAAATTGTACGAAATCAAAGAAGTACATGAATTTAATTATTCAGATGAAATTTTACGTACAATGCAAACTAACAAGTACAGCGCTGAAGTTTTTGACACTTTGGCGGCTAATATCCCTAAAAATACTTGGCTTACTTATTTTTATACAAACCATACTAAAGCCACTATTATTAGAGGTCGTGCTTATTCTTCTTCTGATATTTATCAGTTTTTTAAAAATATCAAATTAGGTTTGCCTGATAACGATTTTTCACTTTCAAAAATATCAGTTGCTGAAAATGTGAAAGCTTCAAAAGAAATTTATGAGTTTGAAATTACTAATAACAATTACAATAATTTAGTTGATATTATCAAACAAAATGACAAAGATTACGTAAAACAAATGGATGAACAGAAAAAAGCTGTCTTAGAAAAATATAAAAATAGTTACTTCCCTCTTATTCCTACGACTGACGGCTCTGTAAAAGCTCCATCACTAAGTGACTCGGACTCTGTCTATGTTGAAGATGTCCCTTCTGTTTTACCACCGACTTAGTTTATTATGAAAGGTAAGCTCTGTGAATAAAAGTAAAAATAATCCGATTTTATATATAGTTTTAATGGTGCTCATTGTTGTACTCGGAGTCTACTCCTGTGTAAAACCTATTAATAATGTCATCGATTCTCAAAAATTGTACCTACTTAAAAAAGTAGAACTCGCTTCTGCTGTAACTCAACGTGATGCGATGAAAGCTCGCTTTGAAGCCCAAAAAAATCTAGATGAAAAGCTTAAAAATACAGCAAGTGACACACTAAAACCTATTTTTAAACCAGAATATATCTCTCCTGATAAAATGTCTCTTTTTGGCAATCTTTTACAAGATGTTATTAACTTCGCAAAACAAGATGGGCTTAAAGTTCGCTCAATGGAATTCTATTCTGATTTGGAAGGAGAACCTCTTTTAATCGGACGAACTATTGATAATCCTGAGGAACTGCTACTCAGTGAAGAAGCTAAAAAAAATAAGAAAAATAACGAGCTGAATATTGATGCAGCTAGTACAACAAGCGAAACGCCCCCCCTTTCGCAAACATCAAAATATAAAGGATATCAAGTTAATATCGGTTTTTTGGGGAATTACAAAGGCTTGCGTGCTTTTGTAGATGAGCTTGAAAATTATTCTTATCTCATTAAAATTAAAAAAATCGAAACTTTTCCTTACGAGGTAAATCCGAATATTTTGATTGCGAATTTTGCTATTGTGCTATATGCTGACGCAAGTAATAATTAGCTGATTTAATGAGGTGTTAGGATGCTGTTAGGTGTAAATATTGACCATGTTGCTACTTTGAGAAACGCTAGAGGCGGTGAAGAACCTAGTGTTATTGCTGCGGCTCTTTTATGTAAAAAAATGAATGTGAACGGCGTCACTGTCCATCTTCGTGAAGATAGAAGACACATAAAAGATTTTGACTTGATAGAATTGAAAAGAATTCAAGGTCTGCGTTTAAATCTTGAAATGGCGGCTACTCCTGAAATGCAATTGATTGCACTTAAAAACGCTCCTGAATGTTGCTGTATTGTTCCTGAAAAAAGACTTGAAGTCACAACTGAAGGTGGGCTAGATGTTTTAGGGCAACTTGAAAAAATCGCAGATTTTGTTCAACCACTTGTCAACGCTGACATACAGGTCAGTTTGTTCATAGCACCTGATGAGTCACAAATCTGTGCTGCTGCTAAAACAGGTGCTCAGTTTATTGAGCTACACACTGGACAGTACTCTGAAGCCTTTGGGAAAAATAATGAACAATATGAATTTTTACGGTTGCAAAAAGCTGCGACTTTGGCTAAATCGCTCGGACTCGGCGTCAATGCAGGTCACGGACTAAATTACGACAATGTGTCACGAATGCACGAAATCCCTGAATTGGTTGAATTGAATATTGGACACACTATAATAGCTAAGGCTATTTTTGTTGGTTTGGAAAACGCTATAAATGAAATGTCAGAATTAGTTAAATAACATTTTATATTATCTGATTAGTCGTTTTAAAATGCAGTTTTGCAATCATTTTAAGCTCGTCTTTTGAATATTTTTGCACAAACTCCTGTGCTTGTCTTACAACTTGTTCAGAAGCACCTTTCGAAAGTTTTTGGTTATATTTTTTTTCAAGTTCTTCCATTCGTTTGACAAATTCTGCCCGTGCGATGATTGAGGCTGCCGCCACAGCCACGTCGCTTTCTGCTCTGTGACGTTGGTCAAGTTTTATTTTTCGCCCATTTTTCATAAGTGCATTGAGTATCAGACTTTCATCTCCAAATTGGTCAGATAGCGCATATTCACATTGTTCTTTGGCTAAAATATTCTCAATAACTCGTGCATGTCCCCATGCCAGCAGTTTGTTTAGGTTTTTGAACTTGTAGTACAGCTCGTTGTATTTTTCAGGAGTAATAACCACTATTGAAAAAATGCTGTTATTTTTGATAGACGCAGCAAGTTTTTTTATTGTCGTATCTTGAAGTTTTTTGCTGTCTTTAATTCCTAAATCAAGAAACATTTGCTTATTTTTGTCTGATATCATTACGCCTGCAATGACGAGTGGACCGAAATAATCTCCTTTGCCTGACTCATCAGTTCCTATATATTTTTCATAATTAGAAAAAGTCGTGTTTTCTGACGCATTATTTTGTTGTGTCGAAATAGCTATTTTTGTTTGTTTACAAAGTCCTAAACTACATTCAAATTCCTCAACCAATTTGTCTATATTCGCACCTTGGATTACAAATTTGCCACTGCTGTAAAAAGTAGCATTTGCGCCTTTTACTTTTGCACGAAATTGCGTGTACTGTGGAACATCAAACTCTGCGTCTAGTTTCACAAAAAACTCTTTTATTTCACTTTTTTTATTAAGTTCAAATTTGTTCGTGTAAATATTCATTTTAACCTATTTTAATATATTAAACTTTAGTAACGGTGTTAAATCAGCCATCGAAATAGCTTTTTCTATAACATTCAAAATAGTATCCAGACGACCATCATCATCAATTACAGTAACTGTTTCCGGCAATTTTATATCTGAGGTAGTTTTTGTATTAATAAAATTTTCATTAATAATTAAAAATTCTTTGTAAGTTTGCGTAAGAAGTTTCCAATATTCAGGAATACCAGCATTTTTGTTTAAATAATATTTACAATCTTTTTCATATTTCATGAAATAATCAATCAAAAAATTAACTTCATACAGAAAATCATAATCATCTTTGTTTTTACCCAATGAAAAATTATTCAAAATTTTTTTCGGTTCATTTCGAAATTTTTGCGAAATATAAACAGCCCAAAGTAAGCAGCCTGAGTAAAAAGACAAAATATTTTCAAAAAGTTTAATGAGTTCACTTTGTGCCATTTGAAATTTGAATTTTTTTTGATGAAAATTTTTTATACCATCAAGCATATTATAAAAAGGAATAATATTTCCATGTGAAAAACTTACTACATAAGGTGCAAATCCTGGGTCAAATTCAGCCCCTTTTTGAAAATTAATCATCGACCCCCCTGACAATAATGTTATTTTTATGTAAATCTTGCTTCAAAAATTTTATAGGTAAAGTATCGTAGTGAAAAATAGAAGCAGCTAATGCGGCATCAGCCTTCGCCAATTCAAAAACGTCAATAAAATGTTTAGACTCAGCTCCTGCGCCACCTGACGCAATCACAGGTATATTAGTATTGTCTACGACTAGTTTCGTCATTGATATATCAAAGCCCTTTTGTGTTCCGTCAGCATCCATAGACGTAAGCAAAATTTCCCCTGCGCCAAGTTTTTCCACTGTTTTTACCCAATCTAACAATTTAATTCCTGTATTTTTTTTTCCTGCATTAATAAAAACATAAAAATCATTGTCAATCTTTTTTGCATCAACTGCGACTACAATACACTGTGAACCAAAAAAATCTGAGGATTGTCTAATTAAATCAGGATTTTTTACAGCTTGCGAGTTAATTGAAATTTTATCAGCACCAGCCAATAAAAGCATTCGCATATCTTCAATTGATTTTATTCCACCGCCAACCGTAAAAGGAATAAAGACTTGAGAAGCGACTGCTTCAACCATTTTCACAGTTGTTTGTCGAGCTTCGTTCGTAGCAGTGATGTCCAAAAAAACTAGCTCATCAGCTTTTTCATCGCTATACTTTTTCGCAAGCTTAACAGGGTCGCCTGCATACTTGAGATTTTCAAAATTAATGCCTTTAACGGTCACACCATCTTTTACGTCCAAACAGGGTATAATTCTTTTAGCGAGCATGATTTCCCAACTTTCTGATTAAAACTGGTCTAAAAACCTGATGTCATTATTAAAAAATAATCTAATGTCATCAATCGCCCATTTAAGCATTGACAAACGTTCTACGCCCATGCCGAACGCAAAGCCTGAATATATTTCAGGGTCAATACCGAGATTTTTCAAAACATTCACGTCTACCATACCTGCACCTAGTATTTCCAGCCAACCGGTTCCTGAACAAGTACGACAGCCTTTTCCGCCACACATTATACACTGAACATCAATTTCAGCACTCGGTTCAGTAAAAGGGAAGTAGCTTGCACGAAAACGAGTCGGACGTGATGCGCCAAAATACTGTCTGATAAATTCGTTCAAAATTCCTTTTAAATCCGAAAAAGTAATATCTTTGTCGACTAAAAGCCCTTCAATTTGATGAAAAAGATTATTTTTTCTTGAACTAACCGCTTCACAACGATAAACCCTTCCAGGAGAGATTGTTCTAATTGGTAATTTAGAGTTAAGCATTTCACGAGTTTGAAAATTCGATGTTTGACTTCTCAAAATTATATTACTAGCAACATCTGTATAAAAAGTATCTTGCATGTCCTTAGCAGGGTGGTCGGGAGGGAAATTAAGCATGTCAAAATTGTTATATTCAGTTTCGACTTCAGGATTGTTTTCATTTTTCGTAAGTGAAAATCCCATGCTTTGAAAAATATCGACAATATTATTTATCGTCTGCGTAAGTGGGTGAATTTTTCCCATCGGAACATATCGTCCCGGCAACGTAATATCGATTGTTTCAGTCGCTAACTTTTTATTCAGTTCAATTTTTTGCAATTCAGCATATTTTTCAGCTAACTTGGCTTCTAAATCGTTAGCAATCTGATTAGCTAAAGGCCCAACTATCCTTTTATCAGCATCAGATAGGTCTTTTATATTTTTTTTGATATTAGTCAATTCACTTTTACGGCTTAAATAAGTATTTTTAACTTCCTCAATGTCGTTGAGCGAGGCAACATTATTTATTTCGTTCAGTGCATTTTGGTGTATTTTCTCAAGTGTTTCTTTCATTTCATCCTCATAAAATAACTCTAATTCACTTATTATAAGACAAAAATAAAAGTGTATAAAAAAAATAAAAAAACAATTTAATATTTTGTTATAATTCTCTTGCAATTTTGCTGTTTTTTAATTAGTATGACATAAGAACCGCAGACAGTCAGAGGCGAAAGCCTTGAAAATCAACATCTGACCGAGGTAGCAAGATAATTAAATAAATTATTATGCTGATTTTGCGGTTTTATACGCAAAATTTTTTTTGTGTATAAAATCAGGTCGATAAAAATGTTACAATTAAACATTAAAAAAAGGAGATAAAAATGGCAACAAAAGCCTTTAAACAAGACAAAATCGAACAGATTAAAGAAAAATTCGCAAAGGCAACAGTAGCTGTCGTTACGGAATATCGTGGATTGTCAGTTGAAGAAATCACAAAATTAAGACGTGAACTTCAAAAGTCAGACAGCGATTATCACGTAGTCAAAAACACACTCGGTAAAATTGCAGTAAAAGATACCGCTTATGAAGCATTAACAGAGTTGTTGACAGGACCGGTAGCAATAGCTTTCGGGTTTAACGATCAATCTGCTCCGGCAAAAATTTTAACAAAATTTGTTAAAGAAAACAAAAAAAATGAAATGATTACAGGTGCAGTGCTGGAAGGAAATCTTTTAAGCGCCAGTGAAGCTAAAGCTCTGGCTGATATTCCATCAAGAGAAGAACTTTATGCAAAAATGCTCGGCTGTGTCAATTCACCTGCTTCCGGCATCGCAAATACAGTCAACGGCGTTCTTCGCAAGTTGGTATGCACTATGGAAGCTGTACGCAAGCAAAAAGAATGTGCTTAATATAAGTTGCACAAAAACGTAAATTATTACTTAAATTAATAAAAAGGAGAAAAAATCATGAGTAATGTAGAAACTATTTTAGAAAGTATTGAAAAATTAACTTTAATCGAAGCAGCAGAATTGGTTAAAGCAATGGAAGAAAAATTCGGCGTATCTGCAGCTGCCCCTGTTGCAGTTGCTGCAGCAGCTCCTGTTGGCGCTGCACCTGCTGAAGAAGAAGCTTCAGAAGTTACTATCGTTTTAACTAGCGCAGGCGCTAACAAAATCGCTGTTCTTAAAGAAGTTAGAACTATCACAGGTTTAGGATTGAAAGAAGCTAAAGATTTAGTTGACGCTGCTCCTAAGCCAATCAAAGAAAATGTGAAAAAAGAAGAAGCCGCTGAAATCAAGAAAAAACTTGAAGAAGCTGGTGCTACAATCGAATTGAAGTAGTTTTTCAATCATTAAAATTTTTTATATTTTAAATCAGGTTAAATATATTTTAACCTGATTTTTTATAAAAATCCCTCAAATTACTGATATAATTGTAAAAAAAATACTTGCACAAATCAGAAAATTAATTATAATAGTATTTGTAGACTATAAGAAAGGTATTACATATGAACAAAGAAGAATTAGTACAAGCGGTTGCTAAAGCAACAAAGACTACTCAAAAAGAAGCATCAGAAATCATCAATGCTTTTATGTGTACAGTACAAACAGCTGTATCTAAAGGACAAAAAGTTACTTTGGTAGGCTTTGGCACATTTGAATCTAAAAAGAGAGCTGCTAGAACAGGTCGTAACCCTCAAACCGGCGCAACAATCAAAATTGCTGCTAAAAAGGTTCCTACATTCTCTGCTGGTAAACAATTCAAAGAGCTTGTTAAAAAATAAGATTCTTGTTAAAAAAACTTTAGACCGACCTTTGTGTCGGTCTTTTTTATGTCATTTTTCATATATTTGTTGTAAATTTTATGACTTTTCAAAAAAAAACATTATAATTTTATAAAATTATGTTATAATAATTTTGAAATCAGGAAAGGTAAGATTACGATATGGTAACGAGTTTAGTAAATTTATTTTCGTCAGTACTGACACCTAAGCAAGTAGTGAACAAAACAGCTCAGCCGATAGCTAAATCGAACAATCCTTTTGCAAACCCCTTTATGGGCGCTACGATGACTAAACAAGAGTTTTACGGAAAAAACAATCCTGTTCAAGGTGGTTATTTTGCAGGATATTACAATGGGCAGCCGAATATTGTCGGCAAACATCTTTTTATTGAAGTTTAACCTTTTTGTTATTTAAAGGGGAAGCCATTTCCTAGACCACCCATACCTTTAGGAATTTTCATTTTACCTTTTTTAAATTTGTCTTGCAAAGATGACATGCCCTTCATCATTTTGCGCATTTGTTCAAATTGATTAATAAATAAGTTTACTTCTTTAAGTTCGATACCACTACCACGAGCAATTCTATTTTTACGACTTGGATTTATCAGAGCAGGATTGGCACGTTCTTCTGATGTCATGCTGCTGATTAGTGTTTCTATTTTTTTGAGTTGTTGTTCACCGACATGTGAAATCATATCCTGATCGTCTTTTTTTATACCTAAATTGGGCAACATCGAAAGCAAATTGCCAATACCACCAAACATTTTCATTTGTTTTTGCATTTTGAGAAAATCATCAAAAGTGAACTCAGCTTTTTTCATTTTCTTTTGAAGTTCAAGCGTTTCTTTTTCATCAAAAACTTCTTTTGCACGTTCTACAAGTGAGACTATATCACCCATGCCGAGAATACGAGTAGCCATTCGTTCAGGATAGAAATTTTCAAGAGCATTTAGTTTTTCACCAGTACCTGTCAATTTAATCGGTTTTTTAACGAAATGAACTATACTTAAGGCTGCGCCACCTCGTGCATCGCCATCGAGTTTTGTCAAAACCAAACCAGTTATGTTTAATTGTTCATTAAAATTTGCTGCGACATTCACGGCTTCTTGACCTGTCATTGCATCTATGACTAAAAGTTTTTCTTGCGGCGCAAATAACTTGTCCAAAATCATTAATTCTGCCATCATCTCAGTATCTATTTGTAATCTTCCGGCTGTATCGAGAATAAGTGTATTGTAGCCATTTTCTTTAGCGTAATTGATTGCTTCCGAGGCAATTTGGTTAATATCGTTACAGTTATCAATAGAAAAAACAGCCGTATGAGTTTGTTCACCAAGCGTTTTTAATTGAGACACAGCAGCAGGTCTATAAATATCACAAGCGACCAAAAGAGGATTGCGACCTTCTTTTTTTAGCTTAACAGCTAGTTTCGCACTTGAAGTGGTTTTCCCAGAGCCTTGAAGCCCGAGCATCATTATTATATTCGGATGACCATCTAAATTTAGTGCAGAATTTTCACTGCCAAGCAGTTTTGTCAATTCGTCATGGACAATTTTCACAAGTTGCTGTTGAGGACTAACGCTTTGTAAAACAGCTTCACCTTCAGCTCTGTCACGAATTGCAGAGATAAAGGATTTAACAACTGTCAAACTGACGTCAGCTTCAAGCAATGCTCGTCTAATTTCTCTTAGAGCGTCATTCATATTGTCTTCAGTCAATTTATCATTGCCTGAAGTTTTTTTGATTATGTCTTGTAGTTTATCTGATAAGTTTTCAAACATGTTTTTTATCCTATTATTTTAAAATTCTTTTGAAGTAATCGTCAGTCACTTTTTGTGAATATTGGTCGGTCACGTTGGCAGAAGCTAATATTTTATTTTTATTGTTATCATCTTTGTAGGCAGCTATTGAGCCTTTAATTTTATCGAAAGGTGTTCCATCGACTCCTGCCTCAAATTGAACATATTTAATTTTGGTTGGAGAAGTGTATACTTTGCCGTTATCGAGCAATTTAAAATTTTTCAAACGAATATTTTGCCTCGCAAACCTCGCTACAATATTGTCTATTTTCCCATTAATGCCTTCATTTTCAAAATCTTCTTCAGTTAAAAGTTCTTTTTTGTTCGTTTCAAGAATAGCGAGTTTTTGTCCGGAATTTTTGTGTTCTGCGAGTAGAACCTTGTAGCCAAACATGCCTTCGACTCTTGTCAATTCGTATTCATCGCCTACTTTCGAAAAGTCAGCTATAGCTTTTCCTTTCTCTATTAAAGCCTCTTGAGGGGTTTTATTTTGGAATTTGTCGCTCATTTCTTTGACAAAATCAACTCCACCGATTTTTATAAAACCGATAACAGCTAAGACGACTATAGCGAGTTTTATTACTGATTTTAAACAGCCAAACATGTAATTCTCCCTGATTGAAATATCAACATCTTTATAATAATCTAAAATAAAAGCAAAGGGAAGTTCAAAAAATGGATGAAAAAGTTTTTCTGTGTACGAATACGTCGGATGTTAATATTGATGAAGCAACACCAATGATTAGACAATATTTGGAAGTTAAGAAAAATTACATGGACACAATTTTGTTGTATAGAATGGGTGATTTTTACGAAACATTTTTTCAAGACGCATTTGTGTTATCACGAGAACTTGAAATAACCTTAACACAACGTGATGGAGGAGGTTTAGGCAAAATCCCCTTAGCAGGAATTCCAGCTAAAGCGCTAGACAATTATATGACACGGTTACTAGACAAGGGAATAAAAACTGCAATTTGTGAGCAGCTCGACTCTCAAGGTGAGACGAAAGGTCTGTTT